>DATILZ010000468.1:0-5142 GCA_035475995.1 Hanamia sp.
AAAGCTGATTCAAAATCTTCAGGCTCTACAAATTTTTCCGAATTTAAATATCGCATGGCAACACCCAGCAAATCGTATCCGCTAAGAATGATCAAGGCACCAACAAGAATCGTTGCGGAAACTTTTTTCTTCAAATACAAGCCCATCAACAGAACTGCCAACCCGATTAAAATAAATGATCGTAACAGATCGCTGCCCATCAAACTTTTGCGATCGCTTTGCAACGCAGAAATAAGGCTTCGGCTTGTCTGGTCTGCTTGTTGTTCTAATTGAGGTGGCGCCTGTTGTCCGGCCGGAACATGCATCATATTTTGTTTGATTCCATCTCTCAGTGATTTATCATTAGGACCGGTAAAAGAAGCAGTCATGTAAAATCCGGCAAGTAAAACCAAAATAACTCCGGAAATAATGGCGGTTGTTTTTAGTTTTTTCCATGCTTCTTCCACATCAACATCTGCGGAAATAAATTTTGATAAAGCAAGTACGCCAAGCAATGGAAAACACAGTTGTGGAATTACCAAAGCCATAGTCGGAGCGCGAAACTTGCTGTAGAATGGAAGGTAATCAAACAGAAAATAATTTAAAGCTTTGAGATTGGCGCCATAAGCAAGCAAAACTCCAATAATACTTGCGGCAATCAGCCACCATTTGTACCAGGACTTCAGATATACAATTCCGAAAATAAACAACAGGCATACAATCGCTCCAAGATAAACAGGGCCGGATGTGCCCGGCTGATCGCCCCAATAAGAATAATGATCTTCATATTGCAAAGCCTGATCTTCAGGAACTCCTAATTGTGAGAACTGTTCAACAAACTTTGATGAAGGTTTATATTCATCTCCCCCATTGCTGCCGCCATATAACCCTGGAACAATAAATGTAAATGTTTCTCCAAAACCAAGGCTATATCTGAAAGCATAATCTTTATCAAGACCACCTTTTGTTTTATTTCCCCGGATGTCTGAAGTTAGCTCCGACTTCCCACCACGCATACTTTCTTTGGCATATTCATAAGTTGGCATCATCGAAACGGCGCAACAGGCGAGCCCAATAATTCCTGCCAAAAGCCCGAAGGCTGCGCTTTTTACAGCAGTGCCAATTTGTTTTTCGCGATAGCTTTTTATAAAAAAAGCAATCGTCATAATTAATGCAATAATCAAAGTATAATAGACAATCTGTACGTGATTTTCGCCAATCAGGAAAAATGAAAACAATGTAGTGATGGTAAACCCTGCCCAATATTTTTTTTGAAATAATAACAGTAATCCAGCCAACACAGCCGGGGCATAACCTATTGACATCATTTGGGTATTGTGGCCAACAGAAATGATTATCGGGTCAAAAGTGGAATAAGCATATGCCAACCCACCGAGAATACTGACCCATGGATTGGCACCGGCAACGACGCATAAAAAATAAAAACAGATACAGGCTAAAAAGAAAAAACTAACCGGAATAGGAAGCCCTAAGGTAATTACAGAAGTTAAATACCCAACTGAGATTTTTGTTCTAGGATCCATTGCGATCTGATAAGCAGGCATCCCGCTAAACATACTGTTTGTCCATAAAGGATAATGGCCATATTTATCCTTAAATTCAAAAGATTGTTGCGCCATTCCACGCCATCCTTGCGTATCCAATTGCTGAACGACTTTTCCCTGCAAAGCTGGTTTGCAATAAATAACTGCTACCACTAAAAAAATAACAATTGCAATTATATGCGGAAGTATTTTTTTAAAATTAGGATTCTTCATGTACCCGTTTTTCTTTTAAGCAGCAAAGTAAATGATAATTGAGGAATAATTTGCTGATTAGCTAATGTACTAATATGCCAATGGGAAAAGGTGAAAATGAAAAATGGCATTATCCCAATATTTGCAGGTCGATAGCCGTATCTCTGGTCACACTGGCCTGTAGTGAACACTGACCAGCAATAATTAGAGATGCAAGCATTACAACTTAAAGTAAAGCTTATTTATTACCAAAAAATAGGCTATTTATTTTTAAATAAAAAAATTGAATTTAGCGTTCAATCTGTGATTCCAATTTATCGCGGGATGGAATTCACTCCTGGCTGGATACCTTCCACGCCCACAGCCTTCTGTCCAGAGGTATCTGAGCCTGCACCTTTTACGGTTTAATGACCTTATAAAGAGTTAAGAAAATGGAATTATCGGTAAGTACTTCTTCTTTAATAAGAAAATAAGAATCTGTAATATTTATCCTTTTACCAATGTAAAAGCCTTTCTTTTCATTTCACCAAAGCAAGAAATTCATTTTTGATTTCTTCATTAATAAATTTTCCTGAATAGTCTGAAGTGATGGTACTGCTGTTCGTATCTTTTATTCCCCGTGATGCTACGCAAAGATGAACCGCATCAATCAGTACCGCAACATCTTCTGTTCCGGTTGCTTTTTTAATTGCTTCTGCTATCTGAACAGTGAGTCGTTCCTGGACTTGTGGCCTTTTTGAATAATATTGTACCAGGCGGTTTATTTTTGATAATCCGATTACTTTTCCTTTTGAAATGTAGGCCACATGCACTTTTCCAATGATTGGCACAAAATGATGTTCGCAATAGGAGTAAAGAGAAATATTTTTTTCTATCAGCATTTTATTATACTGATATTTATTTTCAAACATCGTTACTTCCGGTTTGTTCTTTGGATTCAATCCGCTGAAAATTTCTTTCACATACATTTTTGCAACGCGTTCGGGAGTTTCTTTTAAACTGTCATCATTCAAATCAAGGCCGAGCGTTTGCATAATTCCTTTAAAATGAGCGGCAATTATTTTTATTTTTTCATCATCATTCTGCACATATTTACGTGTTGAAACTTCTGCACAATCTGTGGTAATTTCATCCAGGCATACTTCATCGAAATTGCTATATAAAGAATCTTTACTTTTCATTTTCTTCATTTTGTAATTCATTAATTTTCGCCATTACTCTGTCCACCATTCCATCACAATAAATGAGATTGAACTCAAAAATCTCCTCAGGCGAATACATTTTTTTTATCTCTTTCTGCAACATCGTTTTTGCCCGGTTCAATCTTACTTTTACATTGCTTTCGGTAATATCCAATGCTTCAGCGGTTTCAGCAACGCTCAATCCGTTCAGTTCTCTTAAAGAGAATACGATCCGGTAATCTTCAGGTATTTCATGAATCGCATTTTCCAATACCCGGCCGAGCTCTTTATTCACTGTTATTTTTTCGTTGTTGCTTGAATGATGAAACATGATATTTGTGTTTTCATTTTGAATATCATTGCCAATTATTTCATTTTTAAAACTCAGTTTGTGTTTCCTTTGATAGCAGAGATTGAGAATAATTCTGGTGATCCAGGTTTTGAAAGAAGAACGATGTTCAAATTTTTTCAGGCTAAAAAATATATTTATATACGCATCCTGCATCAGGTCCTCCGCATCCTGGTGATTATACCTGTAAGTTCTGCAGATTTTATAAAGAAATGGATTATATCTTCTGATCAAAATTTCAAACAACTTTACATCACCTTCATTTATTTTTTGGATAATTTCCAAATCCGAATATTGCTGAAACCTGGTTTCCAATTTATTAATTTTTAAATATTTTTAAAACCCTTTATTTTAAAACACCGTTCTAAGTTACTTTATTTTATCACTATTTTCCCTTTCATTGTCGGATGAATGGTGCAATCATAACTTGCACTATCTGTTGCTTCCATTTTCCATGTTTTGCCCACATGAATTGTATCTGAATAAAAACCATTGCTTTTTTCTTCTTTTACCGTGTGATCTACCATGTCTTTATTTATCCAAACAATTGTATCACCTTTATTTACGGAAAGCGATGCAGGAATAAACTGCATTTGTTGAATGGTAATGGTGTCTGTACTGTTATGGTTTTCAGCGTTTTGCTGATCGGAAGAATGACAGCTGAATAAAAAAAGAACCGGGAATAACAACAACAATTTTATTCCCAATTCTGTTATGTTGTTTTTCATTTGTTTACTTCCTTTTGAACCATTTCAGCATGAGACAAATGTGACTTTAAAACAGGCAAAACATTTTGTAACAAACTTTTTAGTTCTGCATTTTGTGCATCTGGAATTAAGGCAGTTTCTACTTCTTTGATCACTGCTTTATGATAACCCACTTCATTGTCAATGTAGGCTTTGTCAAAAGCTTTTCCTGATTTTGAATCAAGCAATTTTATGGTTTTAGCTTCACCAGCTTTTAATGATTTACTTGTTGCATTATCTTTTGGTGTCACACCTAATTTGGTAACTAAAGCAACCGCCTGATCTATTACAGATTGGTGATCTTTTGCCATTGTTTGCGCGAAGTTTATCACATTCGCATCTTTCGATTTGCGCTCTGCAATTTTTGCATAATCAATATCAATCTGATTGGCAGTTACCGCGATTGAAGCGATTTCAGGATCTGTAAGATTAACAGCTTTCTTTTGTGCATTTGCAGAGAAGGAAAGGAAACCGGTACTAACAGCAAAACATATTGCTGATTTAGTAAGAAATTTAAAAATTTTCATGATATAATTTTGTTTATTTGAAAAGTTAGAGTGGGCACATTTCAAAAAGGTTACAAAATTTTTATAAAGAAATAAACTTCTTTTCTGCTGAAAAATAAAAATGAGAATTCTTCTTATTTCTTTATTTACTATAAAAATTTTCGCATCAAAAACTTTTCGAAAGACAAAAGCGAAATGATTCTAAAAGAAATAAGAATCCACAATATTTGTTTGTTCACTGTAATTTTCACATTTTCACATTTTCACATTAACCTATTAGTTAATCGTTTCCTAAATCAAAACTGCTTAGTTATCTAACCATTCGTTTTTTTTATCTTGCCACTTCAATTTATATACAATGAAAAATTTTCTACTCGTCTTTAATATTGTTTTACTGGTGCTCGTAGCTTACTTGTATTATCTTCATTTTCAGCACGATAAGAATCCGGAAGCGCTTGTAAAAACAACGTCCGTTGCCAATTCAAACGAAAAGTCTAAAGTCGCGTATATCGATTTGGATTCTCTTCAAAATAATTATTCTTATTATAAAAAAATAAAAGCTGACTTTGAAAAAAAACAATCGGCAGCCAATGATGAGATCACTGCGATGCAAAAAAAATATCA
>DATILZ010000469.1:0-7204 GCA_035475995.1 Hanamia sp.
TGAAAGAGGATATAGATTTGATCTTTTAATATAAAAACATAGATAATGCAAACTATTTTGGGAGCTGGCGGCGCGGTAGGAATTGAACTGGCAAAAGAGCTGAAAAAATATCCAGACAAAATACGACTTGTTTCGCGCAATCCTGAAAAAGTAAATGAGGATGATGAAATTTTTCCTGCGGATCTTTTAAATAAACAATCAATAAATAATGCTGTAAATGGTTCAGATATAGTATATCTCACTGCCGGGCTTCAGTACAATATTAAAATATGGCAGCGCGATTGGCCGGTGATCATGCAAAATGTGATAGATGCTTGCATAGCTCATCATGCTAAACTCGTTTTCTTTGATAATGTTTATATGTATGCACCGGAAGAAATACCGCACATGACAGAAGAAAGCCGCGTTGCTCCGGCAACTAAGAAAGGAAAAGTAAGAGCCGGATTAATAAAAATGATCTTTGATGCGGTTGAAAAAAGGAGACTAACGGCCATGGTTACACGTAGTGCCGATTTTTATGGTAAAAATGTAAAAACAGGATTTTTAAACATTGGTGTTATTGATAATTTTAAGAAAAATAAAAAAGCATTCTGGCAATCCGATGCGAATAAAATTCATTCATTTACTTATGTACCGGATGCTGCCAAAGCTGTTGCGCTTTTAGGTAACACACCTGAAGCATATAACCAGGTTTGGCATTTGCCCACATCTGCTGAAAGATGGACTGGTAAAGACTTTATCAATTATATTGCGAAGCAAATAAATGTAAAGCCCCGTTATTACATCCTTTCTAAATTCATGATTTCCTTATTCGGAATATTCTCACCAACGCTCAAAGAATTGAAAGAAATGCAGTATCAGAATGACCGGGATTATTTTTTTGACAGTAGTAAGTTTAATAAAAGATTTTCTTTTGATCCAACAGCTTATGAAAAAGGGATTGATGAAACTGTAAAATAGTTTGCAATTCACTTTTACTCTTTCTGCTGCAAATTGATTCTCTGCAAATCATTACCAAATTTCTTAAATAAGTTTCAGGTAATAGAACAAATCGTAAATCTAATAAGGGATATTCCTATTAGTATTTTTTAAATACAGTGAATTTACTGATTATAAATCGGGTCTTTCTACTCTTGATTCAATAGGAATACACATTTAATTTTATCCCCTGTAAATCTTTGTTTCGTTTTCGAAATAATATGATTATCAACTTAATCTGCGGCCTATGAAGAAAATATTTTACATAATACTTCTTTTTTATAATTCAAATATTTATGCGCAGATTATTACGCCTGCTCTTAATGCAAACTTTGGTGTTGATGGCGATTTAAGAGCTAATTTTTTTAATAATTCTGGTACTTCCAAAGGTGATGATTGGTTTATTTATGATAATTCTACAACAGGCGTACAGGTAATTGATACTACCGGTGCTGCCGCGATTGTAGCCAGGTATGCTACTGACGTTAATTTTCGTAAAACTTCCTTTTCTACAGGAATGAGCTTTCCTCCTTTCAGTGTTGTAAATAATAAATTGTTACTTGGCGCAGCATTTTTCCGGGATTTTCATGGAGATGATTCCACTGCCTTTTCAGGAAGTAAAAATGGCGATAGTCCCGGAAACTGGTATTCTCCCCCATCTACACCCGTTCCGAATAAAAATGATATTCTCGATGTAATGTCGCATGTAAGAAGAGACGGTCCAGGTATGACAGATTCACTTTGGATGTTTGCAGGAGTATCTATTGAAGGCACAACCGGCGATCGCTATTTTGATTTTGAAATGTATCAGACGGATCTTATTTATAATAAAAGTTCAGGAACATTTTCCGGCTATGGTCCTGATGCAGGTCATACTACATGGCAATTTGATAGTGCCGGAAATATTACAAAGCCAGGTGATATTATTTTTTCTGCCGATTATGGCAACTCTACTCTGTCTGCTGTTGAGGCAAGGATATGGATTAATAAATCTTCATTGTTAATAACGCCGGTAGGTTTTAATTGGAGTGGTACTTTCGATGGTGCGTCTAACGGTGCACAATTTGGATATGCAGGAATACAACCAAAAACCAGTGGTAATTTTTACAGCGGAATTGAGAATAACGACAGCATATGGGCAGGCCCTTTTTCACTGGTGAGGGTAAATAATAGCGTAGTCACAAAATATATTGCAAGCCAGTTTATGGAGTTTTCAGTTAATCTGACAAAACTGGGATTAGATCCTGCAACGATGGTTGGAAAAAATAATTGCGACATGCCTTTTAGAAGGATCCTGGTAAAATCACGTTCCTCTACCTCATTCACTTCACAGCTGAAGGATTTTGTCGCGCCGATTAATTTCTTCCAGTCTTTAAGAGTAAGTGCTGAATCAGATGTTTCTCTTTCATGTGGATTAGCAGGTTCAGTTACTATAAAAGTTTCTAATCCTGTACTAAGTTCGGTTTATAGCTGGAAGACATCGAATGGACACATACTTACCAATCCTGTGAATGATTCAATTATGGTAGATTCTGCCGGAACTTATATTGTTACACAACAATTACAAGCTTCTTGTCCTGCTTATTCTTCTGATACGATTGTAGTAGCTCCGTTAAGTAAAAGCTGTTTTATATTAAAGGCAGCCATAACAAGTTTTTCAGGAAATGTATCCAATAAAAATGCGGAATTGAACTGGTTAGTCACGAACAATAGTGAAATAAATTATTTTGAAATTGAGAGCAGTTCTGATGGAATTCATTTTTCTGTGGTTGCAAAAATCAAAACCAGTCCTTCAGCTTTTTCGAATATGGGTTATAAATTTATTGATGACTTACTGCAAAAAAAATCAGATTTGTTTTATTACCGTTTAAAAATGGTTCACAATGATGATAATATTTCTTACAGCAAAATAATCAGGTTGTCATTGAATGAAAGCTGGAACGTAAACATATTTCCCAATCCGGTTAATGACAACATGCAAATCAATATTTATGCTCCTTCAGCTGAAAATATGGAAATTTCAATTTATGATGCATGGGGTAGATTAATGCGTCAAACAAATAGGAATATTTCGAAAGGAAATTCAAAAATAAATCTCTCTGATTTTCAAAACTGGGCACCCGGAATTTATTCTGTTAAGATCGTGTCCGGTAAAAATATTTATGCTGAAAAAGTTATAATTCAGAAATAGAGAAAGAGTCTTTTAAATCTTTTTTGAAAAAAATAACTTTAAAATTATTTTACAAAACCCTACATAATTCGCATAAGCCATTGGAAAAATCAAGGGCGCTTGAGTTTTCATATGGATCGATACTATTGCAGTAATGAATAAATCGAATTACCTGGCCTTTTCTTTTAAAGTCATTTTAAAAAGTTTCTTTTTTAGCATTGCATTTTATCATTGCATTTATTATTCCATTACTTTTATTGCTCACAAAAATTTTATAATGAAACGTTTTACATCTTTATGTTTTTATTTTTTGGCAGTGATTCTTTTTTCTCAAAACAGTTTTGCGCAGGATACTTCTATTTACAACAAAAACCAGGTTTTTGATCCTTTGTTCATGACGCATGATGGCACAGAGTTTCGCAGTGCCAATGGCGCTCCCGGCCCAAAGTATTGGCAAAACAGTGTGAACTACAATATTCGCGCAACTTTGAATGAAAAAGATACCACGATTAATGGAAATGTTACCATTAATTATACCAACAACAGTCCGGATCAATTAAAATATTTGTGGCTGCAGCTCGACCAGAACCTTTTTAATCCGGATTCACGTGGAGCTGCAACAACGCTGGTTTCAGGTGATCGCTTTGATGTAAAAGGTTACACAAAAGGTGGCTATCATATTGAATCTGCCGCAGTAATTTATAAAGGAAAAACTTATAAAATTGATCCGGTGATTACGGATACAAGAATGCAATTACGCTTACCCTTTACCGTTAGTCCTAATGGTGATAAGATAGATGTGAAAGTAGAATATTCTTTTTCCATTCCTGAATATGGTGCAGACAGAATGGGAAGATTATATACCAAAAACGGAGTGGTTTATCAACTGGCTCAATGGTATCCGCGCATGTGTGTTTATGATGCTGTGAAAGGCTGGAACACCCTTCCATACATGGGTTTGGGAGAATTTTATTGTGATTACGGCAATTTTGATTACTATATTACGGTGCCTGCAGATATGATTGTTGCAGGTTCGGGTGATTTGCAAAATCCGGAACAGGTCTTAACTTCAACCGAAATAAAAAGACTGAATGAAGCGCGTAAAAGTGACAGCACCATTTTTATTGTAAAAGAAAATGAGATCGGTGATAAATCAACAAGGCCAACACAAAAGGGAATGCTCACCTGGCATTTTAAAATGCATAACTCGCGCGATGTTTCGTGGACAGCGTCGAAAGCATTTATCTGGGACGCAGCAAGAATCAATTTTCCTTCAGGAAGAAAAGGAATTTCAATGGCAGTTTACCCCGTGGAAAGTAAAGGATATAATGCTTATGGAAGAGCGACACAATATTTAAAACAAAGCATTGAATTTTATTCCAAAACATATTTTGAATATCCGTGGAATTCTGCTGTAGCCGTTGCGGGAGTTGCATTAGGCATGGAATATCCGGGAATTATTTTTTGCAGTTATAGAATCGGAAAAGCAAATTTATGGCATGATATAACGCATGAAATTGGTCATAACTGGTTTCCGATGATTGTGGGAAGCAATGAACGCCGCTACATGTGGATGGATGAAGGGATGAATACTTTTATCAATGGATATGCATCTAATTCATTTAATCATGGAGAGTATGGAGATACTACAAACAGAAGTATTCTGGGAATGGCAAGGACCATGATGAGAGCAAAAGATCCTTTGATGACGCCGCCTGAATCTATGAGCCTTCGTGATTATGGACAATATTATTCCAAAACAGCAGTAGGATTAAATATTTTAAGAAATTCTGTCATCGGCGCTGATCGTTTTGATTATGCTTTTAAAACTTATATTGATCGCTGGGCGTTTAAACATCCGCAGCCAAATGATTTTTTCAGGACGATGAATGATGCTGTGGGCGAAGACTTAAACTGGTTTTGGAAAGAATGGTTTTATGAAACGTGGAAACTGGATCAATCCGTAAAAAGTGTAAAATACGTAAATGATAAGCCATCAGATGGTGCATTGATTACCATAGAAAATTTGCAACAAATGGCTTTGCCGGTTAGCGTGGAAATTACCGAACAGAACGGTCAAACAAAAGAAGTAAAATTGCCTGTAGAAATATGGCAACGCGATAGTGAATGGACATTCAAATATAATTCAACATCGCCAATAACTTCAGTGGTTTTAGATCCACATGGAGAATTGCCCGACATCAACCGGAAAAATAATACCTGGAACGGGAAATAAAATAAAAGGTGAAGGCAAATAAAAAATGGAGCAAAAGGTGCTCCATTTTTTTATAAACTTTTTTTATAATTATTTACAGTTAACAAACAAATACCACGAATTCCTGTTTTTAAGTATAACAGGAATGCACAAACGAAAAATCGAATCTTTGCATAAAACCTTAGTAGAAGATAATTTAAAAAGTAATCTACCTTATTACCTTATTCTCAGGCAATCGAAAAGAAGGTAATAAGGGTTTGGTGAAGCTTGTTCATGTTGTTCTACTAAGGTTAATACCCTGTAAGTAATCCGCTCCTTTTACCCAAGAACGGTATTTCAGCGGACTAACAAATACTGGCTATTCCTATTCTTAATATAACGGTGATGCTCAAACGGAAGTAATTTTTGTCAAATAATAATTTTATTTTTTTTAAATTATTCTTAACGGTAAAATCATTTAATCCCTATTTTACCATCAATAAAATCTTTTATGCCGGTATTGCAATAATCGGAACGCTGCTGTGATAAGCCAGTTTCTTTGTATGGCTTGTTTTAAAAAGCTGGCTTAAAAAGCCATGTTTACGAGGAACTGTAACGATCGCATCAATATTCCTGGTTTCTACAAAACTGCTGATGCCTTCTAAAAAATCATAAGCGCGGAGGAAAGAAAACTCCGGATCATACATTCCCAACTTATCTTCCATTGCTTCTCTTTCCAGTTTAAATTCCGGTGTAAGTTCTACATAATGTTCGCTGTCCACATTTAATATTTCCAATTTAGGCTTAAATGTATCCAGGATATTTTTTAATGCTACAAAAGGAGTCGTTCTTGCAACATCTTTAAAATCTGAAGTGAAAACTACTTTATTTAATCCATGGAAACGTGCATCTGCCGGGATAATCATTACCGGGCAATTCACATGGCGGATGACGTTGAGCGTGTTAGTTCCCATAAAAACCTGCGTAATTCTGGAGCTTCCGGTAATGCCCATCACTACCATATCAACAAAATTTCCCATTACAAAATCACTTAGATTTTCTACAAAAGAACCTTCTTCAGCGACACACGAAATATTATCTTTTCCTTCACTGATTTTTGATCTTACTTCGTTCAGTTCTGATTCAGAAACCCTTTGGCGGGACCCTTCATCTTTGGAAGTTAATGTAGCAAGGCTAATGCGGCTGTAAACATGAAACAGAATGATTTCCACATCCGGAAAATCTTTTGTTAATGCCACTGCATATTTTGCAGCATTTATTGACGCGTCGGAAAAATCAATAGGAACTAAAAATTTTTTCATTTGATTTTTTTGATTTTAATTTTTAAAAAGGATTTGCAAAAATACCTGCAAATGTATATAATCATATTTGTAATAAAAACCAACTAAAAGAATTTGAAAATCTACCATTTGGAAAATCTGTGAAAAATCTGTGTATAATTAAAAAATCCAATGGCCTTTTACAGATTTTTCTTAATACCAGAACCAATATATTTGCCTGCCTGCGTAAAAAACACATGCAGCCAGCCCTGTTGAAAATTAAATAAGAATACGTGAGATTAAAGAGTTTAGAAATAAAAGGATTTAAAAGTTTTGCTGATAAAACCATTGTCAATTTTGACCAGGGAATTACCGGTGTTATTGGCCCAAATGGTTGTGGCAAAAGTAATATTGTTGATAGTATTCGTTGGGTGATAGGCGAACAAAAGATCAGCCAGTTAAGAAGTGAAAACCTGGAAAGCCTTGTGTTTAATGGTTCTAAAAACCGTAGTGCAAGCGGCCTTGCTGAAGTTAGCCTTACTTTTGAAAATACCCGGAATCTGCTGCCAACAGAGTTTCAAA
>DATILZ010000470.1:0-2904 GCA_035475995.1 Hanamia sp.
AACAGCAAAAGCAGCAGCAACAAAATAAAAATCAGAATAAAAATCAGAACAAAGACCAAAATAAAAAGCAGGATCAGAATAAACAGGATCAACAAAAAAATAATGAACCGCAACCTCAGGCTTCAAAACTTTCCAAACAGGATGCCGAAGAAAAATTAAAGTCTCTTTTACAAAATGAAAAGGATTTGCAGGATAAGTTGCATAAGATAAAAGGAGCGCCGGTGCCTAATAGCCCTGAGAAAGATTGGTAGGTTAATTCGAAAATGGGATAATTTGAAAATTTGCAGCAAAGCCGCAAATAATCAAGTTTCCTGTTTTATTCGTTAACCGATCGTCTCTTTATCCAATTAACGAATTCGTATTTTTGCAAAACAATTATATTAAAGCAAATGGAACTATATGCCGAGTCATTAACAGAATATAAAAGATTAAAAACTCTTGAAGTAAAAGTAGGTGATCTGTTGATTGGGAATTATCATCCTGTCAGGATTCAAACGATGACCACTACAGATACGATGGATACGATTGGAACTGTAGAACAAAGTATTCGTTGCATCGAAGCCGGTGCAGAATTGGTTCGCATTACAGCGCCTTCAAAAAAAGAAGCTGAAAATTTATTGAATATAAAAAATGAATTGTACAAACGTGGTTATAAAACGCCATTGGTTGCCGATATTCATTTTACACCAAACGCTGCAGAAATTGCTGCGCGAATTGTAGAGAAAGTGCGTGTGAATCCCGGAAATTATGTGGATAAGAAAAAGTTTGAATTGATCGAATATTCTGATGCCGATTATCTGGAAGAAATTGAAAGAATCAGGAATCGTTTTACTCCTTTGATAAAGATTTGTAAAGAATATGGAACAGCGATGCGCATTGGAACAAATCACGGTTCGTTGAGCGACAGAATTATGAGCCGGTATGGTGATACGCCGATTGGAATGGTAGAAAGCGCGATGGAATTTTTGCGGATTGCCGAGAGCGAAAATTATTACAATATTGTGCTCAGCATGAAAAGTAGTAATCCGCAGGTAATGGTGCAGGCATACAGGCTTTTGATAGAAAATATGCAAAGCGAATTGGGACATTGTTATCCGTTGCACCTTGGCGTAACGGAAGCCGGAGATGGAGAAGATGGAAGAATAAAATCAGCAATTGGAATTGGCACTTTGCTGGAAGATGGAATTGGCGATACTATCCGCGTTTCTCTTACCGAAGATTCAGAATTTGAATTGCCGGTTTGTAAAAATATTTTAAAAAGATATGAAGGTTTATCGGCGGCTATCGAGGGCACCAACTGCGTCAATTCTCAGTTGCCACCCATAAAAAATCTTTTAAAACTAAATATAACAGGCAGGGATACACGAAAAACTTTTTCTGTTCAAAATATTGGTGGAAAAAATGTTCCGGTTGTTATTACTGATTTTCATAAAAAAGAAAATATCAGCAGAGAAGATTTAAAAGATATTGGTTATAAATACAATCCTGTAACAGATAAATGGAACATCAGCGATATGGCTGCTGATTATATTCTCTGTGGTCAAAATGAAATCGATTTTGCATTACCTGGAACATTGAAATTTATTTACAACTATGATCTATGGAAGATTAGCGGTGATAAAACAAAATGTTTTCCAATCATTAATGAACAGGAATTATTAGACAATTCAATTGAAAAATCATCATTGATGAATTTTGTAATGTTGGATTGTTATTCGAAAAATACAGAAGAATTTGAGAGGGAAAATTTCTTTGAAAAAATAAAAAATGATAACACTGTTGTTCTATGTTTAAAAACAGAAAACAGAAATGCTGTTCAAAGTATTCGCAGAATGTTTTTGGAATTAATTGGCAGAGAAATTAAAAACCCTGCAATTATTTTTTGCGATAGCGAAAAACAAACCGTGGATGAAAGCCTTATCCACTTTGCTATTGAGACCGGCGCTTTATTAATTGATGGTTTTGGAAACGGCATTTGCCTGAGCGATCATTACCATGATAAAAATCAAATCCCTGATTATAAATTGATCAATTCCATTGCATTTGGAATTTTGCAGGCATCCAGGACAAGGATTTCAAAAACAGAATTTATAAGTTGCCCATCATGCGGCAGAACCTTATTCGATCTCCAGGAAACAACTGCAAAAATCAGAGCCGTTACACACCATTTGAAAGGATTGAAAATCGCGATTATGGGATGTATTGTAAACGGCCCCGGTGAAATGGCAGATGCTGATTTTGGATATGTTGGTAGCGGCGCAGGAAAGATCACTTTGTATAAAGGAAAAGAAGTAGTGAAAAGAAATATTCCGGAAGAAGTAGCAGTGGAAGAACTAATTAATTTATTAAAAGAAAACAATGCATGGGTGGAACCGGAATTGGCAGTCTCTCTGTGATATTCAGTTTCAGTAAAGCAACAAATGACTCCATTTTTGCTTTTGCTACAAAAATATTTATCTCCTCATATCTCCCAAAATTAGAGATAAGAATCTTTCCATTTTTCATTTTGATTCTTTATTCCAACATCTTCTAATATTTTAAAAATTGCATGATCAGATGACTGAACACATGGTAGTAAAGTCTTTTAGCCTGGAAAGTTTCTCACAAAAAAGTTCGTTTCTTTGCTTCTCCAAATTTTGAAAAACAACTTAAACTATAAAATGAAAACTGACTTTCTGGTAATTGGCAGTGGCATTGCCGGACTCACTTATGCATTAAAAGTTGCACGAGAATGTCCGGATAAAAGGATAACCGTTCTTACAAAAACCATTAGTGAAGAAACAAATACAAAGTATGCCCAGGGCGGCGTTGCTGGCGTTACTGATTTTGAAAATGATAGTTTTGAAAAGCATATTGAAGACACTTTAATTGCCGGAGACGGATTGTGCAATCCTCAAATTGTAG
>DATILZ010000471.1:0-5112 GCA_035475995.1 Hanamia sp.
GTTTTGCTAATCAAATGAATATTGTTGACATCAGAATAATCGTATTGATATAAACCATCATTAGCAACAACTAAAGCAATATTATTATAAGCGATTACATCATATGTTTCAATTCCTGAAAATTGTTTTATCAATTTTAAATTATTGACATCGGCAGCATTATAAATTTTCAATCCATCAGCGCCGTCGCAGATGAATAAAAGACTTCCATCTTTGGATAGTCCATATGGATTGGTAAACGGATAAACTTTTATCAGTTTGGGATCCGTAATATTATTCAATTGCAACACTTCCAATTGATTCGTAAATCCCTGACAAGCAGAACCAGAGCGAAGTGTGACATAAGCAAAATTATCATCGGCAATTACCGGGTCGCAACTTTGAACATGAGAAAACTGACCGATTGAAACCGGTTTATCGGGATTATTAATATTGTAGATAAACATTCCGCTTTGTGAACCGATAAATAATTTATCCTTAAAAGGAAAAATTGTTTCTACATTCCAGCTTCCAACATTTACTTTATTTTTATAAACAGGGTTAACTGAATTACTAATATCAAAGACGGTCAGATCAGTATTTGAAACCGTATAAATTCTGTTATTGATTATAGCAAAACGAGCCATGGAGCCGCCTTTACCAATTGGAGAAGAAGAATTTTTATTTCCTCCGGACGATTGAGAACTTGAAAAATCCATATACGCATTTGGAGAATAATAAACGGGATTATATCCACAACTCTGGACAACAGTTGTATCACGTTTTATCCAATCTGCAATAATTTTTGTCGAATCACCATAAAACCCGGAATTATAAATGCGATAGGGAAATACACCTTCGTTGTAATTTTTTACCGAAACATTCAATGGATTACTGATATCGAGCGTTACCATATCTGTATAAAGGTCGGCATACAAAGTATTTCCTTTCAATGCCAAATCCATATTTCCGGGAATGTTTATAAACGCTATATTGCGCGGTGAGGCAGGATTTTGGTTGTCAATCACATGAATTCCTTTATCAACTTCATTTAGAAAAATATAATTTCCCAGAAGTACAATTTTGCCCGGATTTGTAATTTCCTGAGGCGTACTGCTTTTTATATTCGCCCGTACTTCTGCTGTCGTTTTATAAACAGGCAGATAATAACTATATGTATAAATCCGTCTGCAGGTATCTTTTACACAACTGTTTAAAAAAGTGAAAAGAAGCAGAACCAGCGCTGCTTTAAAAACTTTTGTTGACTTTTTCATAATGATTATTTTACTGTTGACCACCGAAAATTAAAAAGTGTTGCATCGAAAAAGAATTATTTTTTATGGAATAGGATTTCTGCCTGTAATCCTATAAAGCTAAAATGTTTATTTTGATACAATCCTTTATCAGCAAGCTTTGAAGCACCATAATAGAAATAAGGACCAAAAGTGAAAGGCATTTTTTGCGCGGCAAAAATTGTAACAGATAACCCGGTACTTAATCCAAATTGTGTTTTATGAAACATCGAATTATCATTGAAATAAAGCCCGGGATTTGATTGAAACTGTAAAGCATTGCTGCCAATCAATTCTGAAATATTTATTCCCGCATTCCAAAATAAAGGCAGCTTTTTATTTTTATTTAATTGAAATTTAATGGAAACAGGAAGTTCCAAATAATGAAAATTATTGCGGTAAGAGCGTGATGCATCAGGAGAACCGTAAGTATTCAAAGCTGAAAAATATTGCGTAGAAGAAGATAACAGTGAATCGATTTTATATCCGACTTTATTTGTAAGTGAGTAGTATTTATAAGAAATACCTAAAGAAATTTTTATTTTAGGAGAAATATCTTTTTCTACAAAAACACCGGCAATAAATGCGGTAGAGTTTTTTATTGGTGAAGCGCTAAAATATGTTGGAGTACCAGATGGAATTCCAGCCGGTGGCGGTCCTGCATTGAAATCCATTGATGGATAGTTTCTTTCCAAAATATTATTTGAAACTAATGAAGCGCCTCCCGAAAGAACAACTCCAAAAACCCAGGAACTTTTATGCGGAGCCTTTGAAGTTTCACCAACTGAAGAATCTTTTCCACTGATAAATTTTACCGCTGTTTTTTCTGTTTTTAAATGACTTGTAAAATCATCCTTCTCGATTTTATTTAAAATATTATTTTTTAAAATTTCATCAGATTTCTTGTTTTCTATATCAGAAATATCAAACCTTTTTTCCATTAAATTACCCGCATTTAATACAATATCAGAATCTGCACTATTTGTTTGTTTACTGTAATCTGCATTGTATTCAAATACAGGTTCATCACTTAATTTTCTTTGCTTTTTTTCATTCCATTTTTCCATTTTATTTTCAGAATCTATTGGTAAATTTTTTGTTTTATCAACCGAAACACTTTTTGAGTCAGCATTTGGGTAAATAATAGCAGATGTAATTTTAGAATTTTCAAAAGAAGAATCTTGATTATTTTCTATCCGGCTGGTACGGTCAGGCTGGAATGCTTTCCTCTCTTTTCCTTTTTTTGTAACCTTACTTAATTGTTGATTTTTCCCCTGGTTATCTTTTGATGAATTCAGTAACCAAAAACTGCCCGATAAAAGAAGGAGAATCAAAAAGAAAAGTATGAAAATCACTTTTTTATCTTTGTCCTTTTTCGCAATCCGTTTTTCAACATTTGTCCATACAGATTCTGATGGAGCGATTTTTAATTCGTCCATTTTCTGCTGCACATTTTTTTCAAAATTATTTTGTTCCATAATGGCCGTTTTTTTCTTTAAGCGAAAATTTTTTAATCCATTCTATCAATAAAATCCTGGCTCTTGCATATTGAGATCTTGAAGTACCTTCATTGATACCCAGCATAGATGCTATTTCCGCGTGTTTATACCCTTCCACTGCATATAGATTGAAAATGGTTTGAAATCCCGTTGGCAATTGCCTTATTAGTTCTGCGAGTTCTTTCGTTTGCAAATTCACCTGGGGATTTTCAGTAGAAACAATATGCAGAGGCATTTCATCATAAGAAAGTTCGTAGCGGTATTTCTGATTTGTCTTTAAATAAGTCAAAGCGGTATTTACCATAATTGTACGTATCCAGCCGCCCAATTCTCCTTCACCTTTAAATTGATCTAATCTTGTAAACACTTTTACAAATCCTTCCTGCAACACTTCTTCAGCATCATTTAAACTTTTGGTATATCGGAAACATACCCCAAGCATAGAAGGTGCAAAATGTTCGTACAACATTTTCTGCGCTTCCGGTTTTTGTTTCAAACAATCTTTCAGTAATTGGTTATAATCCATTTGTATCACCCTGACAACAAATCTTTCCAATTCGTTGCATGGAATAGCTTTTTTTTTGAATGAGGGCAAAAAAAAATGCGAGGAAATCGCATTTTTTTACAAGAAATTATTGTGGCTGTTATTGAATCAAAGCAGCAATTTTATCCAAAGGAATCGAATTTGCAAATGACATTACATTGTTTTCATCCATGCCATTGGCAGTAATGGTAATTAGAGCACTTTTAAACGGGATTTGTAATTGATAATTCGGTTTACCATTTTCATTATCGCTTTGTTTTTCCAGTCGCGATTTGTATCCCTGAATTTTTACCACTTTTGTAGTTGAATTTCTCATCATTCCACCTACAAATGGCATGTTCAGAAATGCATTCAGACTAGTAATCAATGGAGAGTTGCTGATGATTTCAACTTGTGAACCTGTAGTACCATAGCCGCGATGAACAGTAGCTCCGACAAACCCAACATTTGCACTTACCTGGTCATTGCTAATAGTGGCCGCCATATCATTCATTTTTTCGGGCAATAATTTCAAAACTTCTTTACCAACAATCATGTCAATTTCCTGTACAGCCTGCTCCAGTGAAAAATGGGCATCAGCGAGTTTGCCGGAAGAGTAAGCAGTTTTCGCATCTGCAATATCTTTTGAAAAATCTTGTCCCTGAACTGCGGCAGTGAAAAAAAGTATTAGAATTAAAAAGAAATATTTTTTCATTTTATAAAAATTTTTAAGTGATTATTTTTCGCCTAATGATTTTTTGATATTGTCAATATTAAAAGCATTTGCAGCATTCATTACTTCGTCCTCAGTTGCAAAATTGATGCATTCCCAAACTACCATGGAACTTTGACCCAAGGGAACAATCAAAGAATAACCTTTGCTTTCATCATAACTGATGATAGCTTTATTTCCCTGCACTTTTACTTGTTTTACATTCTGGTCTTTCCCGTTTGATTCTACTGCATACGCGTTACTAAAATATGCGTTTACCAATCCTGAGTACAGCATATTATTACCGATGCTAATCGTACACTGTTTATCTTTCTTGTCAGAATAAACCCGTTGAATCGTCATATTGTTCCAGCCCCATTGAGTGCTCACTACTTTGTCCTGAGTGGTATCTTTTTGTAATGCATTCACATTATCAGGAAGTGATTTTAATAATTGATGGCCCAACTGAATTTCAATTCCCATCAAAGCCTGTTGCACAGCATACCGGGCATCACTGTAATTATTTGCAGTGAAGGATTTATTGGCATCATCCATTGCTGCATTTACGTCAGGTGGAGCAGTATTTTTTAAACCGGCTCCTCCTTTATTGACAGGTTTATTACCACCGGAAGTTTGGCTTTGAGCGTCAGCAGTACTATTTGCAGTGTTTTCGTCAGTACTTGTGCCGGTTTTGTTATCAATGGCTTTATTGACGGCATTATTCGCTTTTTCTTTCAGCTTTTTTAAAAACTGACCGCTGCTTACCTGTGGGATTGAGAATAAGAAACCCATGCCCAGCAAAAAAACAATTCTTTTCATTGGTTGTTTTATTTTAAAATTAAAAAAAAGGAAGTGTACAGAAGAAGTTTTTGGGTAGGATTGAATTTCAACCATAAATCTAAGGCAATTAATCGTTTTAAACAAAACGAATCCTAAGAAAAATATAACTATAATGTAATAGAATTTATGAAGAAACAGCAATTCTTTCGAAAAGGAAAAACGCAAAAGTTATCAGCTACTTTTGCCAAAAAATTTTGAAATGAGTGACTTACAAGAAAAAGATGAAAAATATATATGGCATCCTTATACACATATCAAAAGCAAATC
>DATILZ010000472.1:0-2117 GCA_035475995.1 Hanamia sp.
AAAATCAATTACAAATGTATAAAAACCTCCAAGTGGATTTGCAAACATCCGATGGGTACCAAAAACTCCATCGAGCACAATTTCTAAAACTTCAATATTTATGATGATAAATCCGGCATAAATTACAAAGTGCATGATGCCAACCAATGGATAACGAAACATTTTTTTTTGTCCCAAAGCCAGCAGCAGCACATTTCTCCAACGCTCAGGTTTATTATCTGACAGATCTTCGTCATGGCCTAAATTAATATTATCGAAAATTTCTTTTGCCTTTCTGTAAAAAAGATAAATAGCAAAACTGATGAGAATGATAAATAAAACTTGCTGTACGAGTTGCATAAAAACATTAAAAAAATAAGTTGCTAAGATAGATAAATATCATGGTTTGGATTGTTAGATTGTTTAATTGTATAGAATAATTTAGAATAGTTTAGATGGGTTTTGAATCAGTTTAGAATGGTTTAGAATGACTAGAATAGCAGTTGTGTTAGTAACCAAACAAAAAAACCGGATTCATATTCTGTAAAGAATCTCTTTTAGAAAATAAAAATCCGGTTGAATATATTTTAAAAAAAATTACTGGCTCAATAATTTATACATTTCTTCCAATTTCGGGGAAAGAATAATATCTGTGCGCCTGTTTTTTGCTCTTCCTTCAGGAGTAGAATTGCTGGCGACAGGATCATAATAACTATGGCCGGATGAAATAACCCTTGTTGGATCTACTTTATAATTGTTTACCAAAATTCGTACGATCGCATTAGCTCTGGCCGTACTTAAGTCCCAGTTATCCTGGTATCTTCCACGGATAGGAATACTATCGGTATGTCCTTCAATATCTACTGAAACGTCCGAATTTAAATTAAGCACAGCGGCAAGTTTCGCCAGTGCATCCACACCTTTCGGGTTAACTACTGCGCTTCCGGAAGGAAATAATAGTTGTTCGGAAAGGCTTACATATACCTTACCATCTTTTTGATAAACAGAAAGTTCATTCGAATTAAATCCTTTCAGCGCTTCCGACATTTTATTTTTTAATTGTTCAGACGCTTCTTTCTGTTGATTTAATAAAGCCTGCAATTGCTGTAACTGTTTCTGACTTTGAGTTAATTTACTTTGCTGCTCTGTTGTTTGCTGCCCTAACTGGCTGTTTTGGCTGCTCAGTGCTGAAATTTTTCCATTCAAATCATCAATGTTTTTTTGCAAAGAAGCAATCTGATCTTTGAGCGAAGCAACATTTGTCTGTAAAGACGAGTTGGTATTAGCAAGCTGCGCACTGTCTTCACGCAACGATGCAGTTTGTCTTTGCGATTGAACCAAATATCGTTTGGCTACGCAGCTGGAAAGCAGAAAAACTGCCGAAAGAATCACTAAAATTTTTTTCATGATTTTATTTTTCCTATTATCTGTTAAAAAAATGTGCCAAAAGAAAATATATAGAACTTTTACTTTATTATTAATGTCGCCGGGTATTTTTTTACATTATTAGCAATGCAAAACAACCTAAAATACTGCAAAGCAATTGTTTCTTTTTAAGCTATAAAGTATCTGGTATTTTATTCTCCAGCGGAACAACAGTATAACCAGCCTTCTTCAAAAGACTGATCAATCCGTCATTCCCTACCAGATGCCCCGCTCCTACCGCAACAAAAACACTTTTATTTTTCATAATTTCTTTCAATTGTTTTACCCAATTTTTATTCCTCTTTTTTAATAAAAGATCATCGTATTTATCGGAACCAAATTCACTTTTTCCTACCATTGTTTTTAACGAATCCATTTGCTGATTTTTATAAAAATCAAGCATCGTTTCAAATTCATTTTTGTAAACAGAAAAACTATCAATATTTTTCAATAATTCCTTTGCCTGCCATTCGTACGGAATGCTGTCAAAAACACTTGCCTGAAATTGCATCGTCTCAAGGCCTTTGATTTCTTTTTTATCGTCTTTGGCAATCTTCATCAGTTCTTCTTCCACACCGGAAGGGCTTGAACAATCCATCATCCGCGGATAAAGCAACGCGACCAGGAAATACGGCTTTGCTTTTTGAAACAACAGCATCGGCATCCTTAAAGTATCGGAAAAATAATCTTCTAATCTTTTGTATTCTTCAGGC
>DATILZ010000473.1:0-8549 GCA_035475995.1 Hanamia sp.
AGATTGTGAAAAGCAGTTACAGCGTGCAGTAGCGATGGCTGACAAAACAGGAGGCGGCATTCTATTAGTAACTGAAGGTGTTTTTGGCATGAGTGGAAATCAGGGAAAAATAAAAGAAATTGTTGCATTAAAAGAAAAATATCCGTTTAGAATTTTGATAGATGACGCCCATGGATTTGGTTCAATGGGTCCAACAGGCGCAGGCGCTGATGAAGCTCAGGGTTGTCAGAAAGATGTAGATTTATATTTCAGCACTTTTGTAAAAAGCATGGGAAGTATTGGCGCATTTATCAGCGGTGAAAAAGCAATTATTGATTACCTGCGCTACAATGTACGTTCACAGATTTTTGCCAAAAGCCTTCCATTGATTGTTGTTGATGGCATGCTTACCAGGATGCAAATGTTAAAAACCATGCCTGAATTAAGAGAAAAATTATGGCATATTGTCAACCGTCTTCAAAAAGGATTAAAAGATAAAGGATTTGATATCGGAACTACAAACAGCCCGGTAACGCCGATATATATGAAAGGCGGTTTACCTGAAGCTACAAATATGGTGATGGACATCCGGGAGAATTATAATATATTCTGTTCGGTAGTAGTTTATCCTGTTATTCCAAAAGGGGAAATTATTTTCAGGATTATTCCTACTGCCGCTCATACAGATCAAGACGTGGATATTACTTTAAAAGCATTTGAAGAAACAAAGAAGAAATTGGATGCGGGAGAATACAAGGCAGAAGACATTCCGGATATGTCAGAGGCGGCGTACCTGAAACAAACTGCATAAAAAACCGGGCTACAAATAAAATGTGGCCCGGACAATTAAAACCTTAACCATTTAATCTTAAAACTTAAATCAGAGGATCTGTTTATAAGTCGAAATGCAAGAGGAAATGGTTGCTTTAGGCAGTAATGAAATTATTTTTCTACTGATTTCTTTATTTTTCTACTGATTTCTTTACCCAAATAACCCCCGATATTCTCTTCGTTTTAAAAAAAT
Source organism: Hanamia sp. (assembly GCA_035475995.1). Taxonomy (GTDB): domain Bacteria; phylum Bacteroidota; class Bacteroidia; order Chitinophagales; family Chitinophagaceae; genus Ginsengibacter. Next base: position 1,004 of record DATILZ010000473.1, read on the forward strand.
ACACTTGTTATCATAAGTTTTAGAACAAAAATTTGATCGCTATTTTCAGATTTTTAAAGGAAAAACATAAAAACTATCAATACACTTAATAATGTTTCTGATAAAAGCATTTAACTATTTATTTGGAAAATGGTTGTTTACTCAAAAAGCCCATCTCAATTATTCTCTGAAATATTGCACAAGGAAACGCGAAATTGATATTAATTATCTTGATTACATCCGCCTTGCCACTTTAGAATTAGCTGCTAATGAAATTTACAAAAAGAAATTACAGGGGAATGTAGCAGAAGTAGGAGTTTATAAAGGAAAGTTTGCGAAATATATTAATCAATATTTTCCTTCAAAAAAACTATATCTCTTTGATACTTTTGAAGGGTTTGATATAAAAGATATTCAAACAGAAAAAAAACTTGGACTTGATGATGCAAAGCAAGATTTTTCCAACACTTCTGTTGATCTGGTTTTAAAGAATATGCCTTATCCTGAACAATGCATTATTAAAAAAGGATTTTTCCCTCAAACTACTGCCGGCATTGAAGATTCCTTCGTTTTCGTAAGCCTTGATACTGATCTTTATGAACCGATTTACCAGGGACTTATTTATTTCTATCCACGAATGATAAAAGGCGGCTATATTTTCGTCCATGATGTAAATAATGATTCTTATAAAGGGGCTGCAAAAGCAGTAGAACAATTTTCTAAAGAACACGGAATCTCATTTCTGCCTATTCCTGATTCATGCGGAAGCGCTGTTTTTATTAAGAATTAATTGAAAAAAGAAACAGGAGTTATTTGTTTGTTTACTGTACTAATAATATTGATTCTAAATCGAAATATTACCAGTCAATATTTTTATAAAATAGCTTTTCTGATTTTTATTAATTTGCACAGAAGATCTTCCAAAAGATCAAGCCTCAGCATATTGGCTCCATCACTTTTTGCAATGGCAGGATTTGGATGTGTTTCAATGAATAAACCATCCGCACCCACTGCAATCGCTGCTTTTGCAATTGTTTCAATCATTTGCGGATCGCCTCCGGTAACTCCTCCTGCTTGATTTGGTTTTTGTAAACTGTGCGAGCAATCCATAATCACTGGTACCTGATGACTTTTCATAACCGGAATATTCCTATAATCAACAATCAGATCATTATAACCGTAACTATTTCCCCTGTCAGTAAGAATTACTTTTTCGTTTCCTGCTTTTTGAATTTTTTCAACAGCGAATTTCATTGATTCTCCATTTACAAACTGCCCTTTTTTTACATTCACAATTTTTCCTGTCTGCGCTGCTGCAATTAAAAGGTCTGTTTGCCGACACAGGAATGCCGGTATTTGTAACACATCCACATATTTTGCAGCCATTGCAGCTTCCTCATGCGCATGAATATCTGTAACTGTTGGCAATGAAAAATGCTGACCAACTTTCGCAAGCATTTGCAAAGCAGCTTCATCTCCCAAACCTGTAAAAGAAGACACACTTGTACGATTGGCTTTCCTATATGATGATTTAAAAATGTAAGGAATCTTCAATTTTTTACAAATAGTAGAAACTTTTTCTGCTACCTCAAAAATTAATTCTTCGCTTTCTACCACACATGGGCCGGCAATAAGAAAAAAATTAGTTTCATCATATTCCTGCTTTGCAAAAAGATCTTTTAAATAGTCAGTCATACTTTTTTCTTTTAAAAGGATCAAAGGTATTTCTTTAATAATAATTCAAATATGGAAGTAAGGGAAATTTGAAAGTATTTATAAAAATTAAACTTGTCTATTTAAAATAAAAACAGCCACTCAATGAATGGCTGTTTTTAAATTAAAATGAATTTTATTTAATTTATTTCATTTTTTTCTTTGTAGAAACCCATGCTGTGGCGGTTTGTTCATTAATCCACGCTGTATTTTCACTGACTTTGCTTACCGCTGCATTTTTATTTACAAAAGCATTTGCTTTTGTTGTGTCAGTACTAGGTGTTTTTGAAGTATCTTTTGACGGCACAGTATCCATTACATTTTGTGGAAAACTTCTAACGTTTAAACTGTTTCTTACAAAAGCGCTTGCTTTAGTAGTATCATTTGTTGGTGTTGTATCAGTTGTCGGTGTTTTTGAAGTATCTGATTTTGGTACTGTATCCAAAGCGTTTTTTGGAAAACTTCTCAGGTTTACACTTTTAATTGCAAAAGCACTTTCTTTTGTTGTATCAGTTTTTGGAGTTTTAGCCGTATCAGTTTTTGGAGGTTGTTGCGGAACTGTATCTGTTTTATTTTGCGCAAACAAAGCGGTTCCAAAAAAAGTTAATGCCAGAGACATTGCCATTGTTTTTGTTTTCATAAAGATCAATTTAGGGGTTAAAGAAATAATTGTTTAGTAATAATTGCAATTATGATGCCATTACGATTTTCAATTACGATTATACAATTATTAACTATTACATTACTTGTTAGGTTATAAAAAGTTAGTTGTCTAAAAAATAAAAAGTTAAAGGCAAAACTGTGTGTTTTTTAGTGGTTTTTTTTCTGTTTTTCCACCCTGTTTTTTCTGAAAAAACATCATTTTTTTATAACAAGGATATATTGTGAACAAATTTTTACTGAAAATTAAATGATGGATTAAACTTTCTTGAAAAAAAAGCATCAAAAAAAGTAAAAATTATAAGCGATTATTTAACAAACGAAAATTAAACAGATGCTTACAATTCAGTTAAATTTGGTAAACGCTTCTTTTAAAAATTTAAAGATTCATTTATGAAAAAGATTCTTCAGATATTTTTACTTACCGCATTTTCTGTCGCAATTTTTAATTGCGCTGATGCACAAAGAACACGGGAATCCAGGCAAAGCCCTTCCCGTTCTGAATCGCGCAGTTATTCTGCACCCACCCGTGAATTCTCTAACAGATCTGCCCCTGTTAGAAGTTCTGGAAATCGACCTGTAGAAAGCAGGCAGAATGAAACGGTGATGCGAAGCACCCCTTCGCGCAACATGACGACGAGAACAACACCACAACGAAATACTACAGTAGCTAATTCTCAAAGAGAAGTGGTTTCCAGAAATAGTTACAGCAGGCAAACTCCTGTGATGCGGAACAATTATAATTATAACAGAAACAATTATAATTATAACAGGTATCATTATAATAATTATGGTTATAACAATCATTACTATGGAAATGTTTATGGGCGCAGAACCTATTTTATGTATGGTCCGCGGTACCGGGTAATTCCACATAGCTTTATTTCCATCCGCTTTGGTGGCAATCCTTATTATTACAACAACGGTTTTTATTACGGCTATTATGGTGGATATTATCAACCAATATTTCCACCATTTGGATTACAAATCAGCGTTCTTCCTTTTGGATATTCCAGAATTTTTATTGGCCCAATTCCCTATTATTATTATAATGGAATTTATTATCGTCAATATGATGATAATAGCTATGAGGTAGTGGATGCGCCGATGGGAGCGTCGGTTTCAGCTCTGCCGGGTGGAGCAAAATCAGTAGTAATCAATGGTGAAAATTTGTATGAATTGAATGGAACTTATTACAAAGCCGAAACGGATTCAAACGGTAATAATGTCTTCGTTGTTGTCGGGAAAAACGGTGTGATAAATAATACCGGCGATGATCAAAGCGACGTAACAAATCCACCTTCATCTCTGCAGATTGGCGATGTAATAAATCAATTGCCCGAAGGTTCTAAAATAGTGACCTTGAATGGTGAACAAGTATATCAAACTCCTGATAATATTTATCTGGAACAGGAATCTAACAACGGGGTAGTTCAATATAAAGTAATCGGAAAATAACTTTTCAAATAACTATAAAATTAAGACCGGCAAATGCCGGTTTTTTTTATTTATTTTTCAGTAAACAAACAAATAATGTTCTTTCTCGTTTTACTATTCTGTTTTTAATGGATCAGTTTTCCCTTTATTAATGGGCATTCCAGCTATTGTTATTTTTATTTTTATCAGGAATAAATTCATTTCCTAATTCTATTTTAGAAATTGTTGAATATGCTTGTGGAATGATAAATGTTTTTTCTTTTTCTGCATTTTTCCAAACTTCAGCGGTATATTTTATCAAAGAATTTTTGCCATCTTTTGTAACAATATTCAAATAAACCGGCAACGGTAATCCTCCTTTATTTTGTACAATTATTTTTACATTTTCACCGTTCTTTTCCACTCTTTTTATGGATAAATCAGGATACTGCCAGCCAAAGAACCATTTTTGCCAAAACCAGTTTAAATCTTTGCCGCTTGCATTGTTGAAACTATAAAAGAAATCATAAGGAGTAGGATGTTTTCCATTCCAGTCATTCATGTATTGATGCAACGATTTAAAATACAATTCATCGCCCAGTAAATCCTGCAAAACATAATAACACAGACCGGCTTTTCCATAAGAATTTGCAAGGTAAGCTGCACCGCTGTATTCTTTTGTATTTGTGATCAAAGGAACAGATTTGTTTGTGCCTGAGATACGCTCATAGCGGGTTTTACTGAAAATTCCTTCATCTTCAGATTCGCCCATTTTTGGAGAAATTACTGATTCGCCAATAGTTGCCCAACCTTCATCCATCCAGGCATATTGAGTTTCATTAATTCCCATAAAAAAAGGAAAGTAAGAATGAAATATTTCATGTGTGGTGAGTTGCACTGCATCTTTATGAGTCCGGGTTGGATTATCATTTACCATCATCGGATATTCCATTTGGTCTGTCCCATCAAACACAGTGATGTGATTAAAAGGGAATGGATATTTTGGATAAAAATGACTGGTGTAAAAAACAGTTTGATGCGCCTGGTTTGCCACATCAAAATAATCTTCATGAATTTGGTTGTAAGCCGCTTCAGCCATTGTTCTTAGGCCAGTTGAAGAATCTACCAATACAGAACTTGCGTCCCATAAATAATGGTCGCTTAAGGCAAATGCAAAATCAGTTACATTGGTTGCAGAAAATTTCCAAACGCCGGTTGCATCGTTTTTTAAAACATCATTTTTGGTATAATCGTTTGAATCAATTACATGAATAATATTTGTATCAACAGACGCAGTTTTTATTTTATCCAAAATATTTTTAGTGAAATTATCTTCTGCATTTTCTCTGTCTCCGGTCGCCCAAACGATATACTTTTTTGGAAGCGAAATTTCAACATTAAAATCTCCGAAGTCATTGTAAAATTCCTGAGAACCGTTGTAGCTCCATGTATCCCAGCCATCAATGTCATCATAAACAGCAAGCCGTGGGAAAAAATAAGCGATGAAATAAGAAGTACTGTCAACCATTCCTGTCCGAACCGGCGAGCCGGTATTTACTTTGTAATGCCAGTTAATTGCAAAGTCAATTGTTGAATGAGGTAGGATAAATTGTGCAGGTTTGACAATCAAATTAGTGTTATCATGAAATGTTTTTTTCTGATTATTAAAATTATCAATACTTTCCGCTCCTATTTTAAACGATTCGATTTGCACTCCATCATTCAAATCTTTTTCTGCAATATTGCTTAATCTTTCTACTCCTTTCTTGTAAAGGTCAGGATACAAACGAATGATAATTTCTTTCAGAGTATCAGGGCTGTTATTGAAATAATTGATTGTTTCTTTTCCTTGCAGCATTTGTGTTGCGGGATCAAAACTTACTTTAATATTATAATTCGCTTTGTTCTGCCAATAATTTTTTCCTGGCTTTCCTGATGCAGTTCTTGTTTCTTTTTTATAAGCGTTTTGAATGTTAGTTGTGGTAAATAATTGTTGTGCATTTAGAAACAGGGCAAACAGAAATGAAACAAGAAGTAATAGAAGTCTTTTCATGGAAATTGTACTTATTGAACTTGGAATTTAAGTACTTTTTATGAAATGATTGTGAAGATTCAGCCAAAGGCATCAGCCTTTATAATTAATAGTTGAGTTTTAATACAAATTCACCTCTTCTTTATCCCATTCCACTTTTACTTTTTGGGTGATAATAGAGTCAATAGATTTGCCGCAATAGTCTGGCTGGATGGGAAGTTGTCGGCTGGATACGCGATTAATTAAAACGCATAACTCTACTTTCTTTGGTCGTCCAAAAGACAACAATGCGTCCAAGGCAGCGCGAATGGTTCTTCCGGTAAATAATACATCGTCAATAAGAATCACATTTTTATCTTCAATAGAAAAAGCAATATCAGTTTGGTTTGGAACGTGCAATTCTTTACGGATATCATCGCGGTAAAAAGTAATATCTAATTTTCCATAAAGAAAATCGTGTTCCGGTTTTATCTTTTTTAACTGATTATAAATTTTATCTGCAAGAAAGATTCCACGTGGCTGCAATCCAATCAAAGCAACAGAAGAAAGGTCAGCATAATTTTCAATTATCTGGTACGCAAGGCGCTCGATGGTAATCTGAAGTTGGTGCTTATTGAGAATGGTATTCATTTACTTTCATTTTTAATATGCCCGCAATACTTGGTGGAGTTTGCCATCATTTCAATATGGCGCTGCCATATTCTAAAATATAACGCCCTTTCAGGGCTAGACAAAACAAGAGTTACAACTATTTGTTTCTTTCGGCACTTCAATAAATAACAACTCTGATTATTTGTTTCTTTACTGCCCTGATCTTCTTAATTCACTATACGCAATTCACAATTCACCATTCACAAATCAACTCTCCTTCATAAAAGTATACCGATAATCCGTAGCCGGAATAAAAGTTTCTTTAATAGTTCTTGCGCTCAACCACCGATATAGATTGATAATGCTTCCTGCTTTATCATTTGTTCCGCTTCCTCTTGCGCCGCCAAATGGCTGCTGACCTACAACTGCGCCGGTTGGCTTGTCATTGATATAAAAATTTCCGGCGCTGTTGGTTAATTTTTTTGTAGCCAGTTCAATTGCACTTCTATCCTCTGCGATAATAGAACCTGTAAGCGCATAAGGTGATGTGGTATCAACTAATTTTAACGCCTCTTCAAATTTATTTTCATCATAAACATAAATCGTAAGTACCGGCCCGAATAATTCATTGCACATAGTTACATATTTTGGGTCTGTAACTTCTATCACTGTAGGCTCTACAAAATATCCTTTTGTTTTATCACATTTTCCTCCAACTATAATTTTTGCATCTTTTTCTTTTGTTACCTGTTGCAGATAACCATCCAATTTGTCAAAACTTTTTTCGTCAATTACCGCATTTATAAAATTGCTGAAGTCTTCTACACTTCCCATCTTCATGCTTTTTATTTCAGCAATCAGTTTTTTCTTTACCTCATCAGCAATATTCGAAGGAATATAAGCGCGTGAAGCTGCAGAACATTTTTGTCCCTGGTATTCAAAAGCGCCACGGCAGAGAGCTGTAACCAATACATCTACATCAGCGCTTTTATGTGCAATCACATAATCTTTTCCGCCTGTTTCGCCTACAATTCTTGGATAAGATTTGTAATTTTTTGTGTTCTCTCCAATGTGTTTCCAGATGGTATTAAAAACGCCGGTGCTCCCGGTGAAATGGATTCCTGCAAAATCAGAATGATTAAAACAAATATCCCC
>DATILZ010000474.1:0-5421 GCA_035475995.1 Hanamia sp.
TGGAGGCGATGGCGGCAGAGGCGGGCATATCATTTTGCGTGGAAATAAGAATCTCTGGACTCTTTTGCATTTGCGATATTATAAAAACGTTTTTGCAGAAAACGGTGAAAACGGCAGCAAAAATAATTGCACCGGGCATGATGGAAAAGATATCATTCTGGAAGTGCCACTGGGAACCATTGCAACCGTTGCTGAAGATGGAACAAAAATAGAAATTCTGGAAGATGGCGAGCAAAAAATCTTATTAAAAGGAGGCCGTGGCGGACAAGGAAATTCGCATTTTGCCACACCGACCAACCAGGCTCCGGAGCATGCGCAACCTGGCGAACCGGGCGAAGAAAGTATTGTGACGCTCGAACTGAAAGTGCTGGCAGATGTAGGTTTGGTCGGTTTTCCGAATGCAGGAAAATCAACATTGCTTTCAGTAATTACTGCCGCCAAACCGAAGATTGCAGATTATGCTTTTACAACTTTGACGCCGCAACTTGGAATGGTGGAGTATCGCGATAACAAGAGTTTTTGTATGGCTGATTTGCCCGGAATTATTGAAGGCGCAGCAGAAGGAAAAGGGCTTGGATACCGTTTTTTAAGACACATCGAACGTAATCCTGTATTGCTTTTTGTAATTCCGGCCGATAGTAAAGACCACGCAGAAGAATTTAAGATTTTGCAAAATGAATTGAAAGAATATAATCCGGAATTGCTGGATAAAAAATTTCTAATCGCCATCAGTAAAAGTGATATGCTTGATGAAGAATTAAAAGATGCGATTGAAAAAGAATTGCCTCGAAACATACCACATGTTTTTGTTTCTTCCATAACAAATAAAGGTTTGACAGCATTAAAAGATTTGCTTTGGAATGCATTAAACGAAAAGAATTAAAAAATAAAACCCGAATTCTTTTGCACGAATTACACGAATTATGAGCCGCAAAATTTTATTTTTTATCAATCCCATTTCCGGAGCAAAAAGCAAAATCAATTTAGAAGAAAAAATTATCCGTAAGTGCGAAGAAAAAAATATTTCTTTTGAAATTTTATTTACTTCAAAGGATGGCGACTATGATTTTCTGCATGATAAAATTAAGAATGAAAGTATAACTGATATTGCTATTTGCGGCGGCGATGGCAGTATAGCGCCCATTGTTTCATCTATTCTAAATCTTCCTGTAAATATTGGGATTATTCCTTTGGGTTCCGGTAATGGATTGGCACGTACTGCAGGAATTCCAAAAACTATTGATGGAGCAATAGATGTTATTATTCAGGGAAATGGAACTTATACAGATGTTTTTGTAATCAACAATAAACTAAGTACACACGTTTGCGGACTTGGCTTTGATGCAACTGTGGCACACGAATTTTCCAAACAAAAAAAACGCGGACTGAATAGTTATACAAGAGTCGCTTTGAAGAATTTCTTTGCTGCTAAAACTTTTTCTTTCACTATTGAAGCAGAAAAAAGTGAATTGGAAATTGACGCTTTTTTAATCTGTATTGCCAACAGCAATCAGTTTGGAAATAATTTTAAAATCGCACCTCAGGCAAGCATCTGCGATGGCCTTTTGGATATTGTTGTATTGAAAAAAACAACGAAGCCGCAAATGGTAATCTCATTTATAAAGCAACTTATTTCAGGAAAAATAAAAAGCTTTTCTGAAAGAAACTTTCATAAAAAAAACATACTCTATTTTCAGACAAAAAAATTAAAAATAAAAAATCCTCAGCTTGCGCCTTTACATATTGATGGTGACCCCGCACAAAGTTTTAAAGAATTTACAATTGAAATATTACCCGCAGCTTACAAACTGATTCATCCATAAATATTTTCCAAAATCTATTTCTCGCCATATTTGTTTGTTTACTGCTTATTTACCAAATGTATATCCATAGCCAATATCAACCGTTCCAGCGCCGGTATTATTTTTACCATTTGCAGTTCCTTTTTGAATATTCAAAAGTCCATAATTGCCCCCACCTTCGATAAAAATATTACTCCTGTTCAAACGATATGCAACACCAACATTTCCCGAAACGCCAAAATTGAAAGTGTTTAATTGACTTTTGATGTCATTGTTTGCATCAAAAGATTGAGCGGGTACAGGCAAAGCTTGGTGTCCTTGTTCATCCATATAAAGCATGCTCGAACCGCTCGTAACCTGATGGGCAGAAAGCAAAAAACCAGCAAATGGGCCAGCATCAACATAGATTCTTACCGGAGAAGTACTGCTCAAATTCCAGCCAAATTTTGCAAGAACCGGAATTAATAAATAATTCATTTTGGCTTCGCTTTTATAATTGGCATACAAATATGGAGGAGCTTGCCCGCCAGGAAACATGGCAGCCATTTGAGGAGGAGTAGGAAAAGCCTGCATTCCATCTTTCTTGCCACCTTGTGATGAAAACTCAAGCATCGCTTCTATGGAAAATAATTGCGACAAATGATATTCGCCAAAAATACCTGCATCTGGCCCTAGTCTTGATTTATAGCCGGTATTTAAAGGATTATTTTCTGAACCTTTTGCGGATAAGTTTGGAATACTAATTCCTGCCCTCGCTCCTAATGTAAAGTTTTGCGCATTGGTCATGTTAGAAAATAAAATCGCAAAACCGAATAATAAAAATGACTGCGCCTTTTTCATAAAATTTATTTTAGCATTAAAAAACCATATTTTATTCAGTATCAAAAAATTCGTGCAGTAATATTTACAAATTCACCGTTTTCATTCCTGCTTCTGTATATCGCAAGCCAGCAGCTGCATTTTTAGGAAAAACATCTTCAATTTGTTTCAAATCCTGTTCAGATAATTTTACGTCAACTGCTTTTACATTTTCTTCCAGGTATTTTACTCTTTTTGTGCCCGGAATCGGAAAAATAAAATCTTCCTGTGCCATTACCCAGGCCAGCGCGAGTTGAGAAGGTGTACAATTTTTTTCTTTGGCAATCGCTTCAATTTTTTCTACAAGTTCAAGATTTTTATTAAAATTTTCTCCCTGGAATCGTGGCGAGCTTCTTCTGAAATCATCTTCATCCAAATCTTCAAAACGTTTTATCCGGCCAGTTAAAAAACCACGGCCAAGAGGGCTATATGCCACAAATGCTATTCCCAATTCTTTACAAGCCGGAATAATTTCATCTTCCGGTTCACGGCTCCATAAACTGTATTCTGATTGCAATGCAGAAAGCGGAAAAGTCTCATTTGCTTTTCGTAAAGTTTCTGTGTTTACTTCGCTTACCCCGATTCCTCTTACTTTTCCTTCTTTGACCAAATCGGCCATTGCTCCTATTGTCTCTTCAATTGGTGTATCAGGATCTTTGCGATGCAGATAATATAAATCAATCACTTCTACATCTAATCTTTTCAGACTCGCTTCACAACAACTTTTTACATAATCCGGCTTGCCGTTTACGCCTCTTACTTTCGGATTTGCAGGATCTCTTACAATTCCAAATTTGGTTGCGAGTGTAATTTTATTTCTGAATGGCTCTATTGCTTTTCCAACCAGAATTTCATTGGTAAAAGGGCCATACATATTGGCAGTATCATAAAAAGTGACGCCTAAGTCGTAGGCTTTATGAATGGTTTTGATAGATTCCTCGTCATTTTGTTCGCCATAAAATTCACTCATTCCCATGCAGCCCAATCCAATCTGCGAGGCCATTAATCCCTCGCTTCCCAAAGGTTTTATTTTCATGTTTTCTTCTTTTAATTTATAAGTAAAGGTAGAGGATTGAAAATTGGTCGTACTTATGTCAAAAAAAAATTACCTACCATGTAGAATTAAGCATGCTAATCAGAAATTTACCCTATTTATTCGTTTGTTGCAATTTGTTATACAAAAAAAAGCCATCAGTTACGATGGCTCTTTTTTATATTTTAAATCAATTTTTATGAAAGTTTTTCTACCTGCATATAACTCAATTCTACAGGCGTAGCACGTCCAAAAATTTTCACCTGGACTTTTAATTTTTTCTTTTCATCTGTTACTTCTTCAATTACCCCGTTAAAATCATTGAAAGGACCATCAATAATTTTGATGGTTTCGCCTACAATAAACGGTTCGCTCATTTTCATTCCGCCAGCATCTGCCATTTCATCTACTTTGCCCAACATCTTATTGACTTCAGACCTTCTCAGGCTTATAATTTCACCTTTTGACCCTTTTCCATCGGTCAAAAAATGCATCACATTAGTGGTATTGCTCAAATGCTGAACCATTTCTCCGGAAAGCTTTCCATCCAGCACTTCTATCATCACATATCCTGGATAAAAGTTACGTTCCCGCATTACTTTTTTACCATTCAATACTTTATAAACTTTTTCTACAGGAAGAAAAACCTGCAAAATATATTTATCCCATCCCTGCCTGATGATGTCTTTATCGAGGTATTCTTTCACCTTTCTTTCCTTACCGCTTACTACTCTCAAAACATACCATTTGGTATCTTTTTCAGCTACCGGAGGAGTAGAATCAGCAGGAAGTTGTTCCTCAATATGGTTGTTATTTTCTTCTGACATGATTATTTAAATAAAGAATAAATAAATTTTAAAACGCCGTTGGATACAAAGTCCATTAAAGCCACAATAGCTGTAATGATAATGGTAGCAGCCAGCACGATCATTGTAGATTGTTGCAATTCTTCCCATGTAGGCCACGTTACTTTCTGCATCATTTCTTTGTAAGAATCCCGAATGTATAATGCAACTTTATTCATAATGTTAATTTAATAATTAGCTAATATGCTAATGTGCTAATGTATGAACTGTTTTCATTAGCACATTAGCTAATCAGCTCATTACCACATTAATCTGCACGGGCACAAGGATTCGAACCCTGATCAAAGGTTTTGGAGACCTCTATTCTACCATTGAACTATGCCCGTATTTTAAAGAGCTTCCTTAAAACCAAATTAGCTAATTAGCAAATTTGCTAATTAGCTAATTTCAGTTTCAAAGATATGATAATCTTATTTTAAAATCTCAGTAACCTGTCCTGCACCTACTGTACGGCCACCTTCACGAATCGCAAACTTCAAACCTTTTTCCATTGCGATTGGCTGAATCAGTTTCACTGTAAGAGAGGTATTATCACCTGGCATTACCATTTCTGTTCCTTCAGGCAATGTTACTTCTCCTGTTACGTCAGTTGTACGGAAATAAAACTGAGGACGGTATTTGTTAAAGAATGGAGTATGACGTCCACCTTCTTCTTTGCTCAATACGTAAACTTCACCTTTAAATTCTGTGTGCGGAGTGATTGAACCTGGTTTGCAAAGTACCATACCACGACGGATTTGATTTTTTTCAATACCGCGAAGTAACAAACCTGCATTATCTCCTGCTTCACCTTCATCCAGCAACTTGCGGAACATTTCAACACCTGTACAAACAGAGTTCAAAGGCTCAGCTATCAGACCTA
>DATILZ010000475.1:0-3154 GCA_035475995.1 Hanamia sp.
GCCGCTCCTGAAAGTGGCGTACTGCTACCATTTACACCGGTACTCAAAGGAACACCATCAATAACAATAAGTGGATCGTTACTGGCTGTTAAAGAAGCACCACCGCGAATCCTGATCACACTTCCTGAACCAGGAGCACCACCATTGGAAGTGATGGAAACGCCTGAAACTTTACCGGCAATTAATTGTTCGGGCGTGGTCACTGTTCCTTGTTGAAAGTCTTTGCTGCTAATGGTAGAAATAGAACCGGTAAGATCATTTTTCTTTGCAGTACCATAACCTATCACCACTACTTCTCCCAATTTTTCTGCTGATATCAGCATGGAAACGTTAAGAGATGATTGGCCTGCTACCGCTACATCCTTTGTCACATATCCGGCGGATGTAAATTCCAAAATGGAAGCAGGAGATGCAATGATAGAAAAATTTCCATCAACATCCGTTTGTGTCGCTCTTTTGGTTCCTTTTACCGTTACGGTTACGCCTTGTATTCCATAACCGCCTTTCAAATCAGTTACCTTTCCGGTAACAACATTTTGGGCATGGGAGCCAAAAGCTACGAGGATAAAAAACAACAAAACATAAATCTGTTTTGTTTTCTTGAAAGTGCTTTTTCTCATGAGCGAAATTTGAATTTTAAATGTGTTTATTATTGATTGAATTTTAAAAGCAGATTATAATAATGTGTATTTTATACACAATTTATATTAAATTTTAACATTTCAGGTTTTTTTCTAAATATTTTTTTTAAGTCTTTTTTTTGAGTGAATTAAAAATGGACGGAACGGCATTTTTTTCAGATCAATTCTGTTGCTTCCATCAATGACAACTTTAGAATGGTATTTGCTGCATGAAAAAAAAACTTTGCTTTCTTATGACTCTTCTTATTCATTACGGTAACACTATATTAGATCTCTATTATAAGAATCCCATTATTTTTATAAACAGATCGCTAAAAATCAATCCCACTCCACGTTTTTTTATTCTTCTCATATTTTTCATAATCAAATTTATATAACCTCCCGGGACGATGTGGTACGTTCTGTTCTTCTTCTTCCATATCTACCAAAAAATCCATGGCAAAGAATTTCTTCCTGAAATTTCTCCTGTCTAATTTTTTATTTAAAATCGCTTCATACAAATTTTGTAATTCGCGAAGCGAAAACTTGTTTGGCAATAAACTAAAACCCAACGGATGTTCCTGCACTCTTTTTTGCAGCCATGCATAGCAGATATCAAAGATCTTTTTGTGATCAAATAATAATTCGGTTACGCTTTCTATTTCATGCCAGTGTAATTCATTTTCTAAAATTTTCAACCGGTGATGCTGTACATTTATCAAAGAACAATAAGCCACGGAAACCACTCTGCCGGCCGGATGTCGTCCTACTTCACCAAAAGTGTGCACCTGTTCCAGATACAAATCATTCAGGCCGGTTCTTTGTTTTAAAATCCGGTATGCGCTGGCATCCAAGTCTTCTTCCGGCTTTATCAAATCGCCTAAAAGAGAATATTTATTATGGTATTTTTTTAGGTCAGAACGGATTAGCAGCACTTTTAATTTATTTTCATCAAAACCAAAAATCACGCAATCTACAGATAGCGCTACACGATTTATACTTTCTACTTCTGATTGTAAACCTTTTAAAGTTTTTGCATTTTTAGAATTGACATCTGTTTTTAGAATTGGCATTTTTTCTCTGATTTATTTTAAATGATTAACGGGCAACTATTTGTTCTTAAACACTTTTATCGTCTGTTTTTGAGTGGTTGAAAAAATCGAAATAAAATAAGTTCCGGTTGAAAAATTAGCAGCATTATTTATTTCATAAGCACTATTTCCGGCGCTGATGGCAATGTTTTCTTTGTGCAATTGCCTTCCACTTATATCCGTAATAATAACTGTTGCTTTATCCTGCACCGGCGATTCTATTTTCAGGTAGATTTTTTGTGAAATGGGATTTGGATTCACTACTCCGGTCCATAAATCCAGGTTTGTTTTAATTTTTATAATTTTGCTAAAAGTAAATTTTCCATCCATATCCACACTTTTCAAACGATAGTATTCTACGGCAGATGCATTATTCATATTCACATCAGTGTAAGAATAATTCTTTTCGCCTGCAGCTTTTATATCTGAAACAAATGTAAAATTTTGTCCGTCATTGCTTTTTTCCAATTGGTAATAGTTCAGGTTTAATTCATCAGCAACCTGCCAGTTTAATATATTTCCATTACTTTCTTTTTTGCCCGTGAAACTTACAATTGTTACAGGCAAAACCACAGCAGTTTTGGTATATACATGATATTCTGCGGGATTTAAATTACTAAATGTGTAAGAATTTCCTGTTACATTTATCGTAGTTCCATTCAAATAATCATACCAGGTGCCATTAGACGGAAAATAAATTGAAGCTGCCTGTGCGGTTACATCGAAATTGCCAACAACAACAAGTTTGCTGAGATACATCCATTTTACTTTTCCACTAAAATCCTGATGTGAAGTGTTGGAAATAAACTGATCAGACATCGAATTATCAAAACGGAGCTTGATCAGGGCACTGTAAATATCATAAAGTTTTTTTCGGTTGGTTTGTTGCAAATAATCCCAGCGTATCGGCTTGGGATCTGTTCGACAGTTATCCTGGGGATAAGGCTGTGGAATTGTATTGCCTGGCTCACATGAAGTAATAGAATAATCATAACCAAGTTCTCCAAACTGCCAGATCATTTTCGGTCCCGGTTGTGTAAGAAGAAAGGCTGCGGCCAGTCCTTCTCTTTTCAATGCTGTTGCTGTATCTTTTATATTATAACTTCCGGAAGAATTTCCATATTGAATGTTTTTATACATCAGTCTTTCTTCATCATGGCTTTCTGCATAAGTTACCAAATAGGGATTGCTCCATCCCCGCGCAGATGCCAGTCCATAGCTGAAATCCCAATCAGTATTATATCCCATCGTTGCCTGATTGTAATTGTAATTTTCATTTCCCCAAAGCATCATTCCATAATTCGACAAAACCGTTTCTTCATCATTGTCCGCGAAATGTTCCAGAATGCAATAAGATCTGGGTGATTTTAACTGCAGTGTATCATAATATTGTTTCCAAATTGCTACCCGGTCCGCATCATAATGCCCCCAGGTGGTTACGTC
>DATILZ010000476.1:0-8791 GCA_035475995.1 Hanamia sp.
ACAGAACTGCCAAGGATAGCGGCTTTCAGATGTGCAGGCATATCATCATTCCCTTCATAATTATGAATATAATTGCGGTCATTTTCAGGAACAATCTTATTGAAAAAATATTCAAAATCCTTTCTTACGGTAGGATCCGCATTTTCATTGATGACAAGTGAAGCAGAAGTATGTTGAATAAAAACCTGGCAAACGCCTGTTGCAAATTCCTTCATTTGTGGAAATGCTTCTTCAATTTCAGAAGTGATCAAATGAAAACCTCTTCTTCTTTCTTTAAGCCGGATTTGTTGCTGATAAATTTTCATAACTCGTAAAAGTGATCGTTTCAAAGTTAGAGATTTTCCAGACAGAGGAACAGAGCGATCTTAAATGTGAATTGTGGATGGTGAATTGCAACTGAACAACCATTCATCAGCAAAAAGTATATCTGTTAAAGAAACTTAACATCAAATTTTTGAAACAGTAAATTTTACCGTTCAGTTTCAAAAAAATCATTTTTAGTTATGTTTTTTGACTAAATGTTTTTTACTTTTTTTATAAAAAACCAACCACCTTCCTACCATTAAACAATGTTTGCTTTTAAAGGCCTGCAGGCTATTGTAATTTGCCTTCATTAATCATTTAAAAATTATCAGTTATGAAAACAATTATTATTTGCCTTGCCATGTTATTTGCCGCCTCAACCTATGCCGGTCCTGCAACTCACGAATCCATTGTAAAAAAATTTAACGCAACTTTTCCGGAAGC
Source organism: Hanamia sp. (assembly GCA_035475995.1). Classification (GTDB taxonomy): domain Bacteria; phylum Bacteroidota; class Bacteroidia; order Chitinophagales; family Chitinophagaceae; genus Ginsengibacter. Next base: position 748 of record DATILZ010000476.1, read on the forward strand.
ACAAAGCATTAAATGGTATAATAGCGCAGGTTATTATGAAGTAAGTTTCATTAATAAAAACATTCCTGAAAGAGTATATTATGATCAGGACGGAAAGGTTTTCAGAACAATCCGGTATTATGATGAATCAAAATTAAATCCTTTCCTTTTACAAAAGATCGAGGAAAAATACAGAAATAAAACTATCAAAAGCATTACTGAACTACAGGAAGATTCTGGCATCCTTTATCAAATAATTTTACAGGATAAGAAACATTTATATGTAGTGAATTGTAACGGATCAGGCGAAATGTACGTTCAACATAAATATATAAAAGGATGAGCTTTAAAAAATGTTGATTGAACAAAATGAAAATACCCCTTATAAATCCGTTTACTGCCAATACAATTATTAAATTTTTATAATTATATAAACGGAAATTGAAAAAAGAAACATTAAAATAACTTGCATTACCAATTCGGCAATGCAGGTTTTTTATATTAAATCAAAACCGAGGTTTATGTTGAAAACAGTAATAATTGAAAACAGCAAACAGAACGATAACAAAGTGTCGTGGTTATTGAATAATTCCCAGGACTTTGAAATAGAAGCCATTCTCGGCTCAGTGACTCAGTCCATAAATTACTTTTCAAAAACCAGGCATCAGGATATTATTTTTGCTGATGTTCAATTGCCGGATGGAAAGGCCTTTGAAATTTTTATCACTGCAATTATCAACAGCGCCGTCGTATTTACTACTACCTATCAAAAATCGCTTGTGGATGCGATGGAATTTAGTGGTATAAAATATTTATTAAAACCACTCAATAAATTATCTCTTGATAAATCACTGATCATGCATAATGTCATGCCTGATCATTTTCTTACAAACCGGCATTCATCGCATAAAGTCATTAATTATTTAAATGAAAAGAAAAAAAGAAGAATGATCGTCAGAAAGGGAAATGAAAATATCCTGATGAAGCCTGAAGACATTACATTTTTCTGTTGTGAAAACAAAACCGTCTATGCATTTGACAGTTCCGGTAAAAAATATACGGCCGATAAAAATCTTTGTGAACTGGAACAGCAGCTTGATCCGGATATATTCTTCAGAATAAACCGTCAGCATATTGTGAATGTAAATTTTGTAAAAAGCTACCGTACGTTTGAAAAAGTAAAATTACAAGTGGAATTGAAAACACCGAGAATTGGCAACCAAATGATCATTAGTAAAGAAACTGCACCTGCTTTTCGAAAATGGATTATGGGAGAATGAACGAATTGTTTATTTTTTTTGTGGGAACTTAAAACAGAAATTCAGTTTATTTATTCGTTTACTACAAATTTTTTAGAAAGAGAACCTAGTTAAAAGGTATAAAAAAAACCGTTCTTTTTGAGAACGGCTTTTAAAATTTTAGTCTTAAAAATTAGCCTAAATAAGCTTTCAAAGCGCTGCTGTATCTTGCTTTTTGCAAACGTTTTATCGCTCTTTCTTTTATCTGCCGAATGCGTTCTTTTGTAAGATCATATTTCTGCCCGATTTGCTCAATAGTAACACCGTTTTCGCCATCAAGGCCAAAATAAGCATTTACAATTTCAGCTTCGCGCGGGCTGAGAGATTTCAATACACGACGGATCTCATTTTTCAATGAATCATGCATCACATCTTCATCAGTTTCGCCGCCACCTTTTAAAAGATCGCCCATCGCAACATCTTCCGCTTCATGTACCGGGGCATCTAAAGATGTGTGCCTCGTATTGCTTTGAAAAATGTTGTTGATCTCTGTTTCACTCATTTCCAGGATTTCAGAAAGCTCTTCAGTAGATGGCTCTCTTTCATGTTCCTGCTCAAAAGCCATGTAGGCTTTATTTGCTTTGTTGTAAGTGCCAATTTTGTTTTGTGGCAGGCGAACTAATCTGCCCTGCTCTGCCAACGCCTGTAATATAGATTGGCGAATCCACCACACAGCGTATGAAATAAATTTGAAACCTTTGGTTTCATCAAAGCGTTGTGCCGCTTTAATTAAGCCGAGGTTGCCCTCGTTGATCAAATCACTCAATGACAAACCCTGATGCTGATACTGTTTTGCAACTGAAACTACGAAACGTAGATTGGCTGTTGTGAGACGCTCTAAGGCTCTCTGATCGCCCATTTTGATTTTCTGTGCTAAAATAGTTTCCTCCTCGGGTGTGATCATCCCAATTTTAGAAATTTCCTGCAAATATTTTTCAACCGCTTGCGAATCACGATTGGTAATTTGCGTAGCAATTTTAAGTTGCCTCATTTTTTATATTTAATAGTTATTAGACAATTTTAGATGGGGAAACGTTACAAAAGATATGTTAAGTACCGTCATTTTGTAAAACATTTGCAAAGTTACAACCTACAATTGAAATTACATAATGTTTTACGCAAATAAACCTTTGAAAAAGAATATTTTATGATTCTTGTGTTTTTTTTTAACAGCTTTCCTCACATAATTTACTTTAAGATTAAAATTTTAATTTCGCCCTATGATAGAATACCGTTCAGACACATTTACGAAACCCACACCTGGAATGCTGCAAACAATGTTCCAGACTGAGGTTGGAGACGATGTATTTAATGAAGATCCTTCTGTAAATACCTTACAATCAATGCTTACAGAAAAATTTGGAATGGAAGCAGGGCTTTTTTGCCCGAGCGGAACCATGACCAACCAGATCGCTATAAAATGCCATACCCAGCCCGGCGATGAAGTGATTTGTGATAAAATGAGTCATGTTTATATTTATGAAGGTGGCGGAATTGCTTTTAATTCCGGCTGCCAGGTAAAACCACTTGAAGGTGATCGTGGAAGAATTAAAGCCAGCCAGGTGGCGGAAGCGATCAATCCAAATGATATCCATAAAGCAAAATCACAATTAGTAAGCCTCGAAAACACGGCAAATCGCGGTGGAGGAAGCTGCTACAACTTTACTGATATCCAGGAGATTAAAGAAGTTTGTTTGGAAAATAATTTGAAGTTGCATTTGGATGGCGCCCGCTTGTTCAATGCGATAATAGCCAAAGATGAAAACCCGAAAGATTATGGAAATATCTTCGACAGTATTTCGATTTGCCTGAGCAAAGGATTAGGCGCTCCTGTTGGAAGTGTGTTATTGGGAAAGCATGAGTTTATCCAAAAAGCCCGACGGGTAAGAAAGGTATTCGGAGGCGGAATGCGGCAAGCCGGATATATGGCTGCTGCCGGAATTTATGCAATGGAAAATAATATTGAACGGCTTGCACTGGATCACCGGCACGCTAAGGAAATTGAACAGGCTTTGTTAAAAAAAGAATTTGTTGGGGAAATAATGCCAGTGGAAACAAATATTATTATTTTTCAAGTAAAAGGAAATCATACAGCAAAAACACTGACAGAAGAATTTAAGAAACACAATATTTTAGTAAGCGCAATTTCATCTACACAAATCCGGATGGTATTGCATTTGGATGTGAGCAAAGAAATGGTGGATGAAACAATTAAAGTAATTGAAGAAATTTGATTTTGAAACAATATGATACTATAGGCAGTATGCTGCTATTTCGATGTAAGTGTTCTTAATGGATGTAATTTATGAAATTCCGACAGATAAGTATTATAGGTAAAATAGATTACTTTTTCTGAAACGGGACATACAAAAATGGCCATGCTTTGATCCGCTTCATTCTTAATGCCATTCATTACATTTCGCAATTTCTGTATTACAGGCTTTACCAATTTTTCCGGGTATTGATTCAACAATTCAGCTTCGGCTTCATTTGCGCGGCCAGCCAATATCTTTTGAAGAACATCTATATTTTTCATCTGCGGTTCAAAATGAATAATAAGAGAAATTCGCGGATTGTGCTCATGATCTTCGGGCAATATTTGCTGGTAATCAGGAGACTGCTGGTTTATATTCACTGTTATTGAATTTTTCATAAAAGTAAATTGCAAATACTGCAGAAGTAATGACGATAAACAGGTTTAAAATTGAGATCGCTCATGTTTTTCCAATCTTGTTCAATTTCATAATTTTATCCTTTAAAATAAATGCGGCTAACAATAATATTTTATTAAACAGTTTTTTAATTTTATGAGCGGACAACACAATTACAAACTCACTGTAAAATGGACAGGAAATAGCGGAACAGGAACTTCAGGCTACAGAGAATACGAAAGAAGCCACACGATTAGCATAGCTAATAAGTCAGATATTTGTGCTTCTTCTGATGCCGCTTTCCGTGGCGACAAAGCAAAACACAATCCTGAAGATTTTTTACTGGCTTCCCTTTCTTCCTGCCACATGCTTTCGTATCTGCATTTATGTGCTGTATCCAGCGTTATTGTTATAGATTATATCGATGAGGCGACTGGAATTATGATAAACACTGCCGACGGCGGCGGCCATTTTTTAGAAGTCACTTTAAATCCAATTGTGACTGTAACAGAAAATTCGATGATAGAAAAAGCAAATGAACTCCATAAAAAAGCAAATGAATTATGTTTTATTGCCAACTCAGTAAACTTTCCGGTTCATCATAAGCCAATTTGTAGAATATAAAGACAACATTTGAAAAAAGTTTACAAAATGCATATATCTGCTTTTAAAAACCAATTCACATAATTATTGGAACATTTGTCAATGATTTTTTTAACTATTAAACCGTCAGAATGTTTTAATTAAAAAAGGATATCAGTAAACAAACAAATAAAAGCATTTTGTAATCATCTTCATTTCTTAAGGTTATTAATTCGTAACTGCAAGTATTTTCTTTTATGAAAATAAGAAACAGTTCATCATATTTTGTTTGTGTTTTTTTGCATCTAAAGGTAAACAAGCCATACACGAGGAAAAGTTTTGACAAGTCAGTGCTGTGTTATCCACATTTTCTGAATATCTTTTTATCCTGCTAAATCTGAATGGAGTGTAATTTGATTTCCAATAAAAAAACTTATGGAAACCAGAACACGAAATACAATTGTTTTTATGCCGGATGACAGCTTGCTGGAAGTGAGTTATTATTGTTCGGATGCGATTTTGAATGATGATGAAAAAATGGCGGTTACACAACTGGTCATCCAGTTAGATGATTGCATCTGTTCTTTAAAAATAGATCGTTCATTTTTGCGAAACAAAAATACCCTTGAGCAGATGGTTCATCAGAAAGTGATTAATGAAAGAGGCCATTTATGTTAATGCAGTTTACCTGAAGCGCAACATTTTCAATCGAATAGCCCGCAATAAAAAAGGTTGCGAACTTTTTTTCAAAGTCGCAACCTCAAAAGTTGAATTTATATAAAATTAATGAGTGCCGGTAGAATCTGTAGCCCCTTTACCGATCAAATCCATAAACTGATTGAGTTTAGGCGTAATGATAATTTCGGTGCGCCTGTTCTTTGATTTTCCGTCAGGAGTATCATTACTTGCAACAGGATTATATTCACCGCGTCCGCCGGCTGTAAGGCGTTTCGGATCTACTCCATAATTGTTTTGTAATGCCTGAACTACTGAAGAAGCTCTCAGTGCACTCAAATCCCAGTTGTTGCGGATATTGGCCTTTGATATAGGAACATTATCAGTATTACCTTCTATCAATACATCGTAATCCTTATAATCGGTAATAATCTTGGCAATTTTTGATAAAGTACTTCCTGCCCTGTCTGAAATTTCATAGCTGCCTGATTTATAAAGCATATTATCTGAAAGAGAAATATAAACTACTCCTTTCAACACTTTTATATCCACATCCTGCATTTCATCTCTGCTGAGCGACCTTGTAAGATTATTGGTAAGTACCATATTCAAAGAATCACTTTTGCTTTTTGAAGCAATTAATTCCTGAATATATTTATTGGATGCATTGATTTCATCTACCAGCTTGGAAACATTTACATTGCCCTGGCTCGCAGAAGTAAGACATTTATCTAACGCGGCCTGAAGTGATTTTACATGCTCCAATTCTGCATTAAGGCGATCCTGCAATCCTGATATCTGTACGTTTGCACGATCTAAATTGCTTTTACATTGTTCGCCATCCCTGGTAAGCTGATTATTGGCAGCCTGCAGACTGTTATAGTTCGCCTGCAAAGAATTAAACTTTTTTGTGCTTACACAACTGGTAATGCACAGCATAGCTGTGGCAACAGCGATGAAACTAAAATTAATCTTCACGTTTAATAGTTTTGAATGAATGAATAAGAATAAATTTAATAAAATTTGCGCCAAGATACTGATTTTTCTGTCTTTAGCGATTCAATCAAAGCAGAATCATTGCAGTAAAGGAAGAAATAAGTTGCTTTCTTATTATCTTCATTCTTTGATTAAAACCGTTACAGAAAAAGTTTAAATTTGTAAAAACTTCAAAAGATTTTTTGAAACCCAACAGCAAGCCTCGCAAAATTCACGCAGGAAGTAACAACAATCAGGTTTTCCGGGAAGATTGTATGAACGTGAAAAATTGTATTAATAATGACGATAAAAATAGATCAAAATCTTACACTTGAATTAACTGCCGAAAAACATGCTAAAGTATTATATGATGCTGTCGATAACAACAGAGAACATCTTTCAAAATTTTTGCCATGGGTTGGAAATATGCAATCGGTGAACGATTTTCAGAATTATATTAAAAGCTGTGAAATATTGTACCTGCAAGGGAAAGAAGTGAGTTTTGTTATCATATCAAACGATGATACAGTTGGCAGAATTGGATTACATCACCTGGATACTCAAAATAAAAATGCAGCAATCGGATATTGGTTGACCAAAAATGCAGAAGGCAAGGGTATTATTACAAAATCATGCGAAGCCATTATTAATTATGGCTTTCAGAAATTGGAATTACAAAGAATAGAAATAAAAGCAGCAGTTGAAAATTTAAGAAGCCGGGCAATACCTGAGAAATTTTGTTTTACAAAAGAAGGAATTTTAAGACAGGCAGAACTGGTAAATGGCAAATTCCTTGATCTCGTTTTGTATTCAATTGTAAGGAGTGAGTGGATGGAAAATAAGAAACATTTAATTCATTAAGGTTAGAATTATCAGATGCTACGTTTTTGAGAAAACCAAAGTCAGAGCAATGGCAATTATCTGTTGATTAAAAATACAACGTCAGCCCGTCTTTCAGATCACAATCATTTATAAGATTACGATCAGCTATATTTAATTTACTATGATATTTATTATATGAAAAATGAGCGATGCTGTGAACATTTTTGCAGGAATAAAATCAAGGCCAATTGTTGCAAAACATCTGACCGTTACTGTTATCCTGCAAAATAATTTTTATTTTTGTTAAACTTTGTTTGCTTAGATAAACTGAAATTTCTGAAGGAATAACATTTGTATAAATTACTTTTGTTGAACAAAGATGAATGAGTTTCTTTATCAACAAATCTAAAAGGATTTTGAACAAATTCTGAATTACTTAATAAAAAACGTAATTCCTTCAGAATTCAGGAATACCTTTGCAGCCCATTTTAAATTTGATCCCGTGAAAAAGATTTTACTTTCTACGCTCTTCTGTTCTGTTACTTTTTGCCTTTTAGCCCAGCAAACCGGTACTCAAATAAATGCTTATAAAATAAAAGGAAGATTATTAGATTCAGTTTCTCATCAGCCACTGGAATATGCTACAGTTTCTATATTTCTTCATGGCGAAAAAAAGCCTGTAAATGGCGCTGTTACTGATCATAAAGGAGAATTTGTGGTTAATGATCTGAGACCGGGCACCTATAAATTGCTCGCCGAATTTATTGGTTATAAAGCACATTCGTTATCAAACATTATTGTGGATAAAGATATTCCGCTAATCGACGTAAGGGATATTCTATTATCATCAAAAGCTACCACGCTGCAAGGAATTGTTATTTCAGGAAAACCTAAAATAATTGAAAACAAAATTGATAAAATGGTTTTTAATGCAGACCAGGATGTGACTTCGCAGGTTGGAGTAGCGACAGATATTCTAAAAAAAGTACCGCAGGTTTCTGTTGATGTGGATGGAAATGTAGAGTTGGCCGGCAGTTCCAGCATTCGTTTTTTAATAAACGG
>DATILZ010000477.1:0-6093 GCA_035475995.1 Hanamia sp.
GTTGCCGTTTTAACAAACATTACAGAAGACCATTTAGACCGGTATGAATACAAATTTGAAAACTATATAAAAAGCAAATTCAGAATTATAGAAAATCAAAGTCAGGAAGATATATTTATCTATAATGATGACGATGAAATAACAAAAAAATATATAAATAATTTTTTAAAAAAGTCTAACCCACTACCAATGAGTATGAATAAAGAATTACCTGAAGGCGCTTACATCGTAAACGCGAAGATGCATTTGAAATGGCAAAATGAAGAAATGGAAATGAACGTGGAAGATTTTGCGATAAAAGGAAAACACAATCAATATAACACAATGGCAGCAGGTATTTCAGCAGCGGTAATGGGGATCAGAAAAGAAAAAATAAGAGATGCGATTCAAACTTTTAAAAGTCTTGAACACAGGATGTCAACAGTTGCAACCGTGCGTGGTGTGGAATTTATAAATGACAGCAAAGCCACCAATGTAAACAGCGCCTGGTATGCCCTTGAATCAATGACAAAGCCGGTGATCCTGATTCTTGGAGGTGTGGACAAAGGCAATGATTATTCTTTATTAAAAGACCTGGTAAAAGAAAAAGTAAAAGCAATTGTTTGTATGGGGATTAATAACGATAAAATTCACGAAGCTTTTGGTAATGATGTTCAACTGATGGTAAATACCAAAAGCGCAAAAGATGCCGTTGAATCTGCATTTCACTTTGCTGATAAAGGCGATGTGGTTTTATTATCACCTGCGTGTGCAAGTTTTGATTTGTTCAAAAATTATGAAGATCGCGGAATGCAATTTATAGAAGCAGTAAAGGATTTATAAGTCAAAAACAGGTAAAAAGAAATAAAGTAAATGAATGATGCAAAACAAATAGTATCCAACACTTTTTCTTCCGCACAGGAAGTTACCGGCAATCTATGGCGACGCACCAAAGGAGATAAAGTGATCTGGGCTATTGTGATCTTACTTACAATGATTAGCATTCTGGTAGTATATAGCAGCATCGGCTCGCTTGCATACAGGATGAATAAATCTACCGAAAGTTATTTATTCCGGCAGGTAGGATACATCTGCCTCGGCGTCATCATTATTTATTTTGCGCACCGGGTAAACTATACCATTTATTCCCGTGTGGCTTCTATCTTATTTATCATTTCTGTTCCGCTTTTGCTTTATACTTTAAAATATGGAAGCCATATAAATGATGCAAGCCGCTGGATAAAATTGCCGGTCATCAATCTTACTTTTCAAACATCAGATCTGGCAAAGCTTGCCTTATTTATGTATATGAGCAGGCTTCTGAGCCGCAGGCAAAATGTGATCAAAGATTTTAAAAAGGGCTTTCTTCCGCTGATCATTCCTGTCGCTATTATTTGTGTATTAATTGCACCGGCAAATCTCTCAACCGCTTTGTTGATCGGCGGTATAGCGCTTTTGCTCATGTTTATCGGGAGAGTAAAAGTGACTCATATTTTGATGGTTGTCGGCGCTGCTTTGATACCGTTACTTTTTTTGATCGGTGTTGCAAAGCATTATTATAACCAGGAAGAACAGGTTTCAAAAGATTTGCCGGCCATACTTTCTTTTGGAAGAATGCCAACATGGGTAAAGCGTGTACAGGATTTTATGTACGCCGATAAAGAAGATGCATCTTATCAAATTCAACAGGCAAAAATTGCGATTGCTACAGGAGGAATTTTTGGCAAAGGGCCGGGGAAAAGTGAGCAAAGAAATTTTTTACCGCATCCTTACAGCGATTTCATTTATGCAATTATTATTGAAGAATATGGGCTTGCAGGTGGTACGGTTATTTTATTGATCTACTTATTGTTTTTGTTTCGAAGTATCAAACTCTTTCAACGATGTCCGTATGCTTTCGGAGCTTTTTTGGCTGTGGCATTGAGCTTTACGCTGGTAATCCAGGCTTTGGTAAATATGGCGGTAAATGTAAATCTTTTTCCGACGACCGGTGTCACATTGCCCCTGGTAAGCATGGGCGGCAGCAGCCTTTTGTTTACCTGCTTTTCTATCGGAATTATTTTGAGCGTAGCCAGAAATGTGGAAAATGCGGAAGGTGAAAATCCGCAATTGGCAACTCAGCAAACAGAAGAGGCTGTGAAAGAGGAAAACGAGAATGAAGAATGAGAAATTAAGAATTAAGAATGAAAACGATATTATTTGTTTGTTTACTGTGATAAAAAAAATGGTGTATGAAAATTATTATTGCAGGTGGTGGAACAGGCGGGCATATTTTTCCTGCATTAGCAATTGCGAATGCATTAAAAAATAAAATGCCGGAAATAGAAATATTGTTTGTCGGGGCAAAAGGAAAAATGGAAATGGAAAAAATTCCTGCTGCAGGCTATAAGATCATTGGCCTTGATATCGCAGGTTACAACAGAAGTTCTTTGATTAAAAATATTGGATTGCCGGTAAAACTGGTTAAGAGCTTTTTGCAGGTTAGAAATATTCTCAAATCTTTCAAACCTGATGCTGTCATTGGTGTTGGTGGATATTCCAGTTATCCTGTTTTGCGATCAGCGCAAAGCAGAAATATTCCAACCTTTATCCATGAAGCAAATTCTCTTCCAGGCAAAAGCAATATCATGTTGGCAAAAAGAGCAACAGAAATTTTTGTTCCTGTTGAGGGAATGGAAAAATATTTTCCTGTAGAAAAAATTATGGTAACCGGCAACCCGGTAAGAAAAGTTTTTTCAGAAAAAATTTCTAAAGCTCAAGCGCTCGAATTTTTTGGACTGAAGCCTGGTTTTAAAACTGTTTTTGTAATGGGTGGAAGCCTTGGAGCGAAAAGTATTAATGAAACAGTAGAAGAAAATATAGATTTTTTTAAGAAAAATAATCTGCAGTTGATATGGCAAACCGGGAAAAATTATGCAGCAAATGCGGCAAAAGCTGAAGAGGAAAGAATAAACATCTGGACCAATGCATTTATTGATAAAATGGAATATGCTTACGCAGCGGCAGATGTAGTGATAGCAAGATCTGGTGCAATGACAGTCGCCGAAATGTGTGTAACTGGAAAACCTGCAATTTTTGTTCCTTTTCCTTTCGCCGCTGAAGATCATCAAACAGCGAATGCGATGAGTTTGGTTAATAAAAATGCGGCATTAATGATACCGGATGCAAGAGTGAAATCAGGGTTATTTCCTCGTTTGCTGGACTTGATATATGATGAGGCATTGATGAAAGAATTAGCAGAAAATATTTTAAAGATGAGCAATACAAAAGCAGATGAGGTAATAGCGGAGAAAATTTTTGAAGAATTAAAAATTAAAAATTAAGAATTAAAAATTAAGAATTATGCCTATAGCCTTAAGCATTACGCTTTAAGCCTTAAGCATTAAGCTTTAGTATGAAAGATTATACAACTATATCGCGTGTTTATTTTATCGGAATCGGTGGAATTGGAATGAGCGCCATTGCAAGATATTTTTTGAGCAAAAATGTTGTTGTAAGCGGTTATGATAAAACATCAACGCCTCTTTCACGACAATTGGAAAGTGAAGGAATGCATATTCATTATGAAGATAATGTAGATCTGATCGATAAAAATGCCGATCTCGTTGTTTATACTCCTGCAATTCCCAAAGATCACAAAGAGTTTAATTATTACAAGGATCATAATTATGACCTGGCAAAACGCAGTGATGTGCTTCAGCAAATAACAAAAGCATCTTTTAATATTTGTATTGCCGGCACTCATGGTAAAACAACGATCAGCACCATGGTTGCGTATATTCTGCGTCATTCAGGTTTTGGTTGTAATGCTTTCCTGGGTGGTATTTCAGTAAATTATCATACAAATTTCTGGAGCAATGATAACAATGTTTCGGTAGTAGAAGCAGACGAATATGATAGAAGTTTTTTAAAACTTTCTCCGGATATCGCATTGATAACAGCGATGGATGCGGATCATTTGGATATTTACGGAACGAAGGAAAACATGGAAGATGCATTTATGCAATTTGCAAATAAGCTGAAACCTGGTGGACTTTTATTAACAAGGTATGGATTGCCTGAAAGAGATTTTTCTGCGTCTAAGCATATCCGTTATAGTCTCCAAAATGATGCGGCAGATGTGTATGCAGAGAATATAGTAATGCGAAATGGCGGCTACGAATTTGATGTGATTGCAAAAGACTGGGAACTGCGAAATGTAAAGCTGCACATGGGCGGCATGCATAATGTGGAGAATGCCGTAGCGGCAATTTACATCGCGGCTTATTTGCAAATCAGTCCTCTTAAGATTATAAATTCCATCGGAACATTTAAAGGTGTTAAACGAAGATTTGAATACATCATCAGTCCGTTAGAAGCGTTGAATCACAAATATAACGTGGTTTATATTGATGATTATGCACACCATCCTGCTGAGTTGAATGCTTTGATAAGAGGCGCTAAAAGTTTATTCAGATTCAAGAATTGCACCGTCATTTTTCAACCGCATCTTTTTTCAAGAACAAAAGATTTTGCAAAAGAATTTGCTGAAAGCCTTGACCTCGCTGATAGAATTTTGCTTCTGCCGGTTTATCCTGCAAGGGAATTGCCGGTTGAAGGAGTTACCAGTGAGTTGATTTTAAAAGAAATGAAAAATAAAAATGCAACAGTTATTTCTAAAGAAGGATTGCTAAAATATATTGGCGGCGATTATTTAAAATCAGTTCAGGAAAGCCGCGCTGGTGAAGTATTAATTACGGCAGGCGCCGGAGATATAGATAAGTTAGTACAACCAATAAAAGAAATATTGCAGAATTCGAAATAAAAAATGGGCAACAATAAAAAATACACATTCAGAAAGATTCTTGTTGTATCAGTATGGATATTACTGATAACAGGAACTGTTGTGCTATTGATTGCTGCAATGAGCAAAAAGAACGAGGAAAGAATTGCCGGAGTTGAAATAAAAATTGCCGGTGTTCAGAATAATTATTTTATCAGTAAAAAAGATGTGCTTGATATTCTTGAAAAAGTAAATGGCGGTAAGTTAAATAAATCAGTAGTCAATTCACTTGATCTTACTGAGATGGAAAATCGTTTGGAAAAAGATCAATGGATCAAAAAGGCAGAAATATTTTATGACAACAATAATGTATTGCAGGTGAAGATCACAGAGCGTGAACCGGTTGCCAGAATATTCACAATTTCAGGCGCTTCATTTTATATTGATAGTTCTTTGACAAGGTTGCCTTTGAGTGATAAATTTTCTGCAAGGCTTCCTGTCTTTACCGGATTCCCGACAGAAGTAAGGGTTTTAAAAAAGCAGGACAGTTTGCTTTTAAATGAAGTGAAAATATTGAGTGAATATATCGGCTCACATCCGTTTTGGATGGCGCAGATAGATCAGATAGATATTACACCAGTAGCAGATTTTGAAATGATCCCAAAACTTGGAAACCAGGTGATTCGCTTTGGAGACGCAAATAATTATCAGGAAAAATTCAACAAGTTGCTGGCATTCTACAAACAGGTACAAACAAGCGTTGGTTGGAATAAATATGCTGTACTGGATATCCGCTTCAGAAACCAGGTGATAGGAATAAACAGAAATGCAGCGGAAATAAAATCTGATTCTTTACGCTCCATTCAAATCATGAAAAACCTGATTGAAGAAGCAAAAAAGAATTCAAACGATTCAACAAAAATTCAATTGCCGGCAGCATCTGATGATAATGAAAGAGTAAATAATTCACCCGTTTTAGATAATGTACCCGATGAAACAATGAATAATGCAACACCGGAGGTAAAGGTCTCCGGAACAAATGTAAAGCATGCAATTCCTATCCCTAATGAAAAATCTAAAAAATCAAATACGCCGGAAAAGAAGACCGTAACCAGGCATTCATCATCCAATGAAAAACCTCAACCCAAGGAGCAAAAAAAGGGACCGGTAAAAAAACCGGTAATAAAAAAACAAATTGAAAAACCAAAGGAGGAAACAAACCGGGTTCCGAAGGCTGTGATGCCATCGAAGAGCGATTATTGAGGTAGCAAGGAATTAAAAACAAAATTTAAAATTTAAAATCAGGAATTAAAATAAAAATAATACAACCACAATCTTTGATAAAAAGATAA
>DATILZ010000478.1:0-3230 GCA_035475995.1 Hanamia sp.
AAACAACAGCAACCATAAATCAGTATAACAAACTCCTGCAAAGGTTTACACTCTACATTCTGATCGCGCTGATCTTTCTGAGCATTGTAATTGATCTTATTTATACACACGTTTTACTTCGTCCACTAAAAAAGATAGTTAAAACAAAACTTCTGAACAGAAGGTTTCCTTTTAAAGAACACTTGTCGCCGGTAAAAACTTCTACTACTGATTTTAAATTCCTCGATCAGTCGCTCATTAATTTAATGGAAAAAATTCACGAAGCTTTTGAAAAAGAAAGAGAATTTACATCCAATGCTTCCCATGAATTAATGACGCCGATCAGCATTTTGCAAACAAATGTCGAAAACATGATGATGGAAGAAAACATTTCTGAAGAACAACAGGAAAAAATTTCTTCGATGATGAAAACCATAAGCCGGTTGAAAAAAATCGTTCATTCACTTTTATATATTTCAAGAATTGAAAATGAGCAGTTTGCTAAAAAAGATACCGTAAACCCTTATAAGATTTCTAATGAAATAATGGAAGAACTTTCTGCGCGGCTGGAAACAAAATCGCTTCACTTTACCAATAAAGTTTCATCGGGGATCAATCTAAAAAACGTCAATCATGATTTGTTTTTTCAATTGCTTTATAACCTGGTAATCAATGCCATCAGGTATAACAAAGAAAACGGTTCAATCCATTTAAGTGATCAGTATGAAGCAGGACAGCCGTACGTTCTTGAAATAAAAGACACGGGAATTGGGATCAGGGAAAAAGAATTGAGCACGATTTTCAACCGCTTTAAAACTGCCAAAAATAATAGCGAAGGATTTGGCCTTGGATTATCAATTGTGAAAACTATTATTGTGTTTCTTGGCTTTGAAATCACTGTTACTTCAAAACAAGGAACATGGACTCTTTTCAGAATTACAATTCCTGCAGAAATGATTGAAGTTAGCTGATGTTACAATAAATCAACCTCAGTTGAGGCTATGCCGGATTCCAGTAAACGAACAAAAAATCCCTTTTTTGAATTTCCTATTTCCGATATTATAAGAAAATCGCCTGACGTTTGCTATTCGAAGGAGCCCAAACTTTGTTCAAGAATAGTCCTAACATTAACTTTTAATTATAATTTTGACCTCCATACTGGTAGCATTTCCTTATGTATTCCATTTCCAAACTTTTGAAGTAAAAGAACTTCATCTCACACTCATCTATAAAGCCGCGGTGTTTAAATTATGTATTTTCAACGATATGATAAGGTTTGTAAAAGTTTTTAGTTTGAAAACAAATTATACCGCCTAAAAATAGCGGCAAAGAGCATAATAATCCTTTTCAAAAGATTCAGTTATCTTTTTTATTTTTACCAGATAAGTAATATTCGACTCAATATTTCTCACAAAAAATAATTTGTCATTATGAAATTAGCCATTCTGGGTTCCGGATTTATTTCCCGTTTTTATGCCGATGCATTAACAGGCAATCGCAGGAAGGATGAGATCACTTTTGTGTATAGCCGCAACATTTCCAATGCAAAAAAATTTGCCAGCGATTATGAAATTCCAAACTATACAGACGATCTGAAAGAATGTGTATCGCATCCGGGAGTAGATGCGGTGGTCATTGGTTTATCCAACGATATGCACCTGCAAGCTGTAGTGGCATGCGTTGAAGCAGGAAAACATGTGCTGTGTACCAAACCTCTTGGACGCAATGCAGAAGAGGCGCTTCAGATGATGCAGGCTGTGGAGAAAGCCGGAGTTACTGGTGGCTACCTGGAAGATCTTGTTTATTCTCCAAAATCTTTGAAAGCTGTGGGAATGATCAAAAACGGCGCGCTTGGCGAGGTCATCTGGGCTAAGAGCAGGGAAACGCATCCAGGCCCTCACAGCGAATGGTTTTGGGATAAAGAAAAATCAGGCGGTGGCGCTATCATTGATCTTGGTTGCCATTGCGTGGAACTGTGTCGTAATTATATTGGTAAAAATATTAAACCGGTAGAAGTGATGTGTTGGGCAGATACACGTGTTCATCCCATAGATGCCGAGGATAATGCAGTAGGAATGGTCAAATTTGAAAACGGCGCTGTCGGCCAGTTTGAAGTAAGTTGGTCATTCCGTGGAGGTATGGATTTGCGTGATGAAGTAATGGGCACTGAAGGCACCATCTGGATCAACAATTTTTTGCGTACCGGCTTTGAAGTGTTTACATCAGGCAAAGGCGGAGATTATATTGCTGAAAAAGCGGAAAGCAATTCAGGATGGCTTTTCCCTGTAGGAGATGAAGTGAATGAGTTGGGCTACAATCACATGTTTACCGATATGCTGGAAGCGATAGAAGACAAGCGGCAACCAAAAGAAAATTTTTATGACGGGTACATCGTCAATGCGATATTAGATGCGGCATTTCTTTCGGCAAAATCAAAAAAATGGGAAGCTGTAAAAATTGAAGACTGGCGGGGTGTTGCAGAAACGAAAAAAGAAAAACAAATGGTAAGCTATGATGAAGATCATTACCTGATAAAAGAGGAAACACTTCCATCTGGTGAGAAAAAGTATATTGTAAAAAATAAAAAGACCGGATCGATAGAGAAACGATAATCATAAAAGCTTTTCAGCAAATCATTATTATAGGAGTGAGATTTATTTCACAAATTCAGCAAAGAAAGAAACAGGCGGTTTTTGTAATTTTAAAATCATCAAACAGAAGTTGGCAAGGAGGAACTTTTTCCGACTATATTCCTTCAGATACAGGTTATTATTGAGTTTGATAAAGGAAAAATTGTTGATGTTGAACCTTCTGAAAATTTGTGACTGAAAGTGCATTTTCGGTTATTCATCAATAACAGAAAAAAAAGTTTGTGAAAATTCGCGTAATTGGTGGCTAAGAATTAAGAATAAATAAATTTACCCATCTTTGTACAGATAGTTTCGAAGATTATTTTAAGAATTTGTAAATTTCAGATTATGTCTAAATGGTTGATGATTATTTTTTTTACATTTATTACAAGTAATTTTTTATATGCGCAACAAAACAATTTAGAAATACAAGGAACCGGAAATGACTTATACATTGAACATACGGTGTCTGCAAAAGAAAGTTTTTACAGCATTGGAAGAATGTTTAATGTAAATCCAAAAGAACTGGCATCTTTTAATCATTTGAAATTAACCAGTGGTTTAAATATTGGTGAAAATTTAAAAATCCCTTTAGACAAGAGTAATTTTTTGCAGGAAGGA
>DATILZ010000479.1:0-3125 GCA_035475995.1 Hanamia sp.
TGGGGTTAAAAAGAAGTTTAAATTTTGTAAGAGGAGAAGTTTTAATAACTTTTCCTTAACAAATATACTTATAAAATATAACCACAAACAATAAGTTATTAACATTTTGCTAATTTTATGCACATGTATTCCTACGCTTCAATACTGTGATTAAAACGCTTTGTTTTTAAGCAAAAGACTGGCGCAGTGCACGTTTGCGCAAACAACTGTGATCATTTATCAAAAGATTGCCATCATTAAAGAAAATCGAGCCATCATTTATCAGGAAATCACGAAAACAAATGAAAAGATGGTCATCTTTTATCAGGAAATCATGAAAACAAATGAAAAGATGGTCATCATTTATCAAGAAATCATGAAAACAAATGAAAAGATGGCCATCATTTATCAAGAAATCACGAAAACAAATGAAAAGATGGTCATCATTTATCAGGAAATTGCGATCAATAAACACTTTATCGAGGAGATTTCAGATAAACAATCACTGCTCCCATGTTAATTGTTTACTTTAAACGATGAGTACAAAAAAAAGTTGGGGGAAAGGAATAAAGCAGTATTTTTAAATAAATATTATTCCAAAGCTAAATCTCAAACAATACCATACTATATATATAATAACAATAACAGAAACGATTGCAGTTGTTTTTCTTTAAATCCTGTTTCCATTTAAGGCGCCGCTATTTATAATGATTGAAGAGGAGATCCTTTGTGAGTGAGGAAGGCGGTAGCATTGGGGAAGCCAGCATAAAGTAAATAAAAAAACAAAAACTATGAGCGGATTCAACAAAGTAACTTTAATTGGCAATGCCGGTAAGGAAGCGGAGTTTAAACGCTGGAAGATGGAACGCCGGTAGCAAAATTTTCCATCGCTACTACCGAAACGTACCGGCTTAAAAATGGTGAAACACAATCGCGGACTGATTGGCATACCATTATTGCCTGGCGAGGCCTGGGTACGCTTGCCCACCAGTTTATCAAAAAAGGCTCGCTGCTTTGTATAGAAGGCAAACTGCGCAACCGGCAATATGCAGATAAAGAATGAAACAAGAGGTACGTAACCGAGATTGCCGCGGAGCAGATCCTGCTGCTGGATAAAAAAGAAAAAGCAGCCGGGCAGGAGGAAAATGATATTTTGGATAACGAGGTTCCATTTTAAAAAGAGGCAGAGGCAAAAGGACAAAAGGCAATTTTCAATAATCAATTTTCAATGATCAATGCAGATAATCTTAAAACCGTTATTTCACCGCGGGCAGGAATGTATCGGAATTTATTTTGAAAAAAATGGAGCAATCCAGTCGGCAATTCAAAAACACGCATCGTGTAAATGGAGCAAGACGCATAGCTGCTGGTATATTCCATGCACAGGCGAAAATTATTTGCTTTTAAAAACCGCCCTGGAAAATAAAGCGGAATTGGAAATAAGTGAATTGAAAGAATTTCTTTTGGAAAAGAGAAAAAGTAAACCTGTTCAAACTTCATCTTTTCAAAATAAAGCTGTAGCAAAAGCAGAAATAAAAAGAAATACGGCAATCCCTTCGAAATCGTCAGTGCAAAGTAATTTTCCTAATTCAATAAGTAAAGAAAACAAGGAGGCTTTACAGCAATTTAACCAGCATCTTGCTTTAAAAGCTTATAGCCAGAGCACAATCCGTACTTACGATAATGAATTCCGCCAGTTTTTATATACCATAAAAGATAAGCCTGCATCAGGATTTAGTGTATCGAGGTTAAAAGATTATTTTGAATATTGCTATACAACATTACACCTGAGTGAAAATACAATGCACTCAAAAATTAATGCTTTAAAGTTTTACTATGAACAAGTATTGGGGCGTGACAAGTTTTTTTGGGAAATACCAAGGCCGAAGAAGCATTTGATTTTGCCAAAAGTATTAGGAGAAGAAGAGTTACGGCGATTATTTGCTGCTGCCAATAATTTAAAACATAAAGCTATTTTATTTGCTGCCTATAGCGCCGGCCTGCGTGTAAGTGAAGTAATCAATTTACGACTCCAGGATATTGACCGCGAACGGAAACAATTATTTGTGTATTGCAGTAAGGGGAAAAAAGACAGGTATGTAGCATTAAGCCCGCTGCTGCTCGATATATTGGAAAGCTACTATAAAATATGGCAGCCAAAACCAACCAATTACCTCTTTGAGGGAGACGAACCGGGTCAGCCTTACTCCATACGGTCGGCCCAGATTATTTTTCATAATGCCAAACAAAAAGCGGGCATTAGTAAAACGATTAGTTTTCATGGTTTGCGGCATAGTTTCGCCACTCACATGCTGGAAAAAGGTGTGGATGTAAAATATATAAAGGAGATACTGGGTCACTTTAATATAAAAACCACCGAGAGATATTTGCATATAAAAAGGGAAACACTTGTAAATATTGCAAGCCCATTGGATGCATTATACGGGAAAGACTAACAATGTTAAAATTTGTATTGGCGCGATAACAATATAAAAAACGTAATAGAAAAGTGATGATAATCAGGAAGAAAAATATTTTTGAAATTTATTTGGGTTTCGTGTAATATTGTGTTAGTAGCAAGCTTAACAGACCTTCGAAATGACCAAAACATTAAATAATCGATTTGAAAAAATCCCTCTTACGACTGAAGAAAAGATTTACTTAAAGTCATATTCTTCTTTTAGAAAAATATTTTTAGCTGACACAATTTTATTCGTGCCATTTCTATTCGGACTTATATTATGCTGTTTCTTTCCATGGTTCCCCCATCCTGTCTACGGATTTGGAGCACAAAACCCATCTTCGATTCAGAACTATTTCGAAATAGTTGGCAAAAATATTTTGGTAGTTCTATGCTTTATAGTATTCCTTATATTTCTAATCACAATCATTAATTTTTTGAGGGCACAACTTGATATTATTTTTGATTTTAAAAAAGTTGGTATTTTTAAAGTGACAACGATAAAAGAAAAGAATGATATCAAATTTATTCGACTAAGTAATGGCAAAAAACTTAAACGAAAATCCTCAGAAATTCCGTTTAATAAATTAAATGAGCAAGACACTGTTGAAATTTGTGAGAGTGCGACAAACAGACCTATAAGTTTTAGGATTATCCGTTGACGATGCCTGCTACTAACATCGCA
>DATILZ010000480.1:0-2019 GCA_035475995.1 Hanamia sp.
TGGTTGATGCTTTACCGAATTGAGCCATAATGATTGGATAATTATTTTTACCGCATTTTATGAGTGGCAAAAATAAATGATTTTAAACAGGTTTAGTATTTTTGCGCCTTCGCAATTGACATTGCTAATGTAATTTACATCAGCCATTGAAACAATTGAATATGAATCAATAACAATTCTTTCACAAAAAAAGAATAAAAGGCGTTCGTGATTATATATTTTGCAGAACGGCTTTTGCAGAGTATTATTTTCAAATCCGGGTAATTTTTCAGACAAATTTTAATAAAAAAGAATGGAATATAATTTTAGGGAAATAGAAAAAAAGTGGCAGCAACAATGGAAAGAATCCGGAATTTATCACGTTAGCAATTCATTTGATAAACCAAAGTATTATGTGCTTGATATGTTCCCTTATCCGAGTGGTGCAGGTTTGCATGTAGGCCATCCTTTGGGTTATATTGCCAGTGATATTTATGCGCGCTATAAAAGGCTGAAAGGCTTTAATGTACTGCATCCTATGGGTTTTGACAGTTTTGGTTTACCAGCCGAACAATACGCAATTGAAACCGGTCAGCATCCTGCTACAACTACTGAAAAGAATATTGCCACATTTAAAGATCAATTAGATAAAATTGGCTTTTGTTATGACTGGAGCCGCGAAATAAAAACCAGTGATCCTGAATATTACCGATGGACACAATGGATATTTTTAGAACTGTTTAAAAGCTGGTATAATCATGAAAATGATAAAGCAGAACCAATTGAAACGCTGATAAAAATTTTTGAAGAATCCGGTTCTGCCCAAATCTCATTGCCCAAAGCTGACAGCTTTACCGCAGCAGAATGGAAAAATTTTGATGAGAAAATACAACAGGAAATTTTAATGGATTTCCGTCTGGCATTTTCATCTTATGGCGAAGTAAACTGGTGTGAAGCGTTAGGAACCGTTCTGGCAAATGATGAAGTGGTGAATGGCGTAAGTGAACGTGGCGGCTTTCCTGTAGAGAAAAAGAAAATGCGGCAATGGTATTTGCGCATTACTGATTATGCCGAGAGATTGCTGAAAGGCCTGGAAACAGTGAACTTCAGCGATGCAATGAAAGAAATGCAACGGAACTGGATTGGAAGAAGCGAAGGAGCGGAGCTACAATTCACCATTCAAGATTCACCACTCACAGTAGATGTTTACACCACCCGCCCTGATACCATTTTTGGCGTTGACTTTTTAGTTCTTGCTCCGGAACATGAACTCGTAAATCAAATTACTACCGAAGCACAACGGTCATCCATAGACGAATATCTTACTTATGTAAAAAGCAGAAGTGACAGGGAAAGATTAGCGGAAGTAAAACAAATTACGGGATGCTTTACCGGCTCGTATGCAATCAATCCTTTTGATGGAAAACAAATTCCCATCTGGATTGCGGAATATGTTTTGGCAGGATATGGAACCGGCGCTATCATGGCGGTCCCTTGTGGTGACCAAAGAGACTTTGATTTTGCAACTCATTTTAATATTCCGATCACCAACATTATTGGAAAAGATTTTAATGGGAAAGAAGCCAATCCAACCAAAGATGCAACATTAGAAAACTCAGGGTTTTTAAATGGAATGATCATGAAAGATGCATTGCCTGTTGCGATCAATAAAATAGAAGAACTGGGAATCGGAAAGCGAAAAGTAAATTACAGAATGCGTGATGCCGGCTTCAGTCGCCAGCGCTATTGGGGCGAACCATTTCCGATTATCTGGAGCGATGGCATTGCAATTCCTATGGATGAAAAAGAACTTCCTTTGGAATTACCTTTTGTAGAAAAATATGGGCCGGGGAAAAATGGCGAAGGTCCGTTATCTAATCTTACTGATTGGGTAAATACAAAAGAAGGAAAACGCGAAACATCCACCATGCCTGGATATGCGGGAAGCAGTTGGTATTTTCTTCGTTACATGGATCCGCACAATAATGAAACTTTTGCTGACAGAAAAGCAACTGATTATTGGAACCAGGTGGATGTTTA
>DATILZ010000481.1:0-6607 GCA_035475995.1 Hanamia sp.
AGGAGTAATGGTATTTGCCGAAGGATCAAATTTGGTGACCTGTACTTCATTAGCCGATTTATCATAAGTCCAGATATTATTTCCATCGCTGTAAATCTCCTGGCCTGAAATATTGACCCTGTATTTTGAGCCATTCATATAAACAGTTCCTTTTTTTGTTCCTTCTACTTTTCCATTAGCATCGGTGATGCTCAATGTAAAATTAGCTTCAACAGTTTTATAAGTTTTAAACTTTGCGCTTACATTATCAAGGATCGTTTTTGCAGCCGCATCACTTTTTCCCAAAGAATTGTTTTGAGAAAAAACTGCAGAACTACATAACAGGAAAAAACAGAAGTATAATAATTTCATCAGTATAATTTAAGGGTTAAAGATACATTTATAGATATTATTTGATGGATCGGGTTTAATGGATTTTGCAAAACAAATGATAAAACCAGCCGGCAAAGGAGCAAATAAGCCGGTTTTGAGATTAACTTCATGCCTTCAACTATCAACCTTCAACTTTAGCTACCTCATTTTTTACGATATTCATTTTGCTGAATTCCTTAGCTGCTTTTATAAAATGAACAAACAGGGGTTGCGGATTTTCAACAGTGCTTTTTAATTCGGGGTGATATTGTACACCAATAAAAAACGGATGATGTATTAATTCCATGATTTCAACTAATCCGCTTTGAGGATTAATGCCGCTGGCAATCATTCCGGCATCTTCAAATTGTTGTAAATATTTATTATTGAATTCCCAGCGATGCCGATGACGTTCATGAATTTCTCTTTTACCATAAATAGAATAAGCGAGTGTATTTTCTTTAATAACACAAGGATAAGAACCCAGCCGCATCGTACCTCCTTTCATGGTTATCTTTTTTTGTTCTTCCATCATATCTATTACCGGATCAGGCGTATCAGGATTCATTTCTGTAGAATCAGCTTCTTTTATTCCCAGTACATTGCGGGCAAATTCAATAGCAGCCATTTGCATGCCCAGGCAAATTCCAAAAAAGGGCAGGTTATTTTCACGGGCATATTTCACCGCTATTATTTTACCTTCTACTCCTCTGAAACCAAAGCCCGGCGCTACCAACAGGCCATCAAGCCCAACTAATTTTTCATTTACATTCTCTTCGTCAATATATTCACTATGCACATTTACCACCTGCACTTTGCAGTCATTCATGGCGCCGGCATGAATAAAAGATTCAAGAATGGATTTATAAGCATCCTGCAATTCAATATATTTTCCAATAAGGCCAATCGTTACTTTATTTCCCGGATGTTTTACTTTATCTAAAAATTCGCGCCATTTTTGCAAATCCGGCTCTTTGTAATTGGTAATATTTAATTTCTTTAATACGATCAGATCCAGTTTTTCACGAAGCATCGCGATAGGAACTTCATAAATAGTAGATGCATCAGCCGCTTCGATTACCGAATCTACTTTTACATTGCAGAAAAGAGCCACTTTTCTTTTTAAATCATCTGTAAGCGGGCGTTCTGTGCGGCAAACCAATATATCAGGATGCACGCCATTTTCACTCATCAATTTTACACTATGTTGTGTAGGTTTTGTTTTTAATTCTTTTGCAGCTTTCAGATACGGAATTAATGTAAGATGCACTACAAGGCAATCCTCAACCGGCAATTCCCATTGAATTTGCCTTACTGCTTCTATAAAAGGAAGACTTTCAATATCGCCCACAGTTCCACCGATTTCTGTAAGAATAATATCATACTCATTCTTTTCGCCAAGCAGCATCATTCTGCGCTTAATTTCGTCGGTAATGTGCGGAACAACCTGCACTGTTTTCCCCAAATAATCTCCTTCTCTTTCCCTGTTTATCACCGTCTGATAAATGCGTCCCGTAGTTACATTATTTGCCTGGCTGGTATTTATATTTAAAAAACGCTCGTAATGCCCAAGGTCCAGATCTGTTTCTGCGCCGTCTTCGGTCACAAAACATTCTCCATGTTCATAAGGATTTAAAGTTCCCGGATCAACATTGATATAGGGATCAAACTTTTGAATAGTAACACGCAAACCCCTTGCCTGTAAAAGCTTTGCGAGTGAAGCAGCAATAATTCCTTTACCTAAAGAAGAACTCACGCCGCCGGTAACAAAAATGTATTTAGCCATTTGTAATCTTAATTAAAAAATAAAACGCCCATCAAAACAAAAACCATTGTTGTGGTGAACGATGTGAAAAATTGACCGCGGAGAGAGAATGAAAAAATAAATCCGGGAGGTCGTGCAAACTTACACCTAATATTTTAGCCTGAAAAGTAATGAGGTAAATTTTATAGAAAAAATATGTGAATGATTGATTTTACAAGTTGAAGAATTGTAGAGATACGCGTTCCCGTGCGGGGAAATCACGAAAATACCTTTCCCGGTTATAAAATAGAAATTCCAGGTATTTGTTTGTTTACCGCAACAAGTACCTGGAATTTTTATATTATTTTAAAAAAATAAGTAAAAAATGTCAAAAGACTTTATACATCTATCGATCCCATTACTTTTTTCATAAAAGCATTTAAGGCATCTTTTTCTGAAAGGCCCTCAGCTATCAACTGATTCACCTCTAATGCGCCGCACATATTTGAAATGAGCTCGCCTATTACATTCAAATCTTCCTCTTTTAAAGTTGCAGCTTCGGAAGTAGCTTCCAAAACCTTTATCGCTGTTTCAATTTCTGCTGCAGAGGAAGACCTTTGTATTTGTTTAATTACCGGTAATTTCATTGATCAGATTTTTTAAGGGTTCTTCTTTGTTCGTTTGCACCTGGTTTACCAATTGTCCATTCTTAAATATTGCAAAAGTTGGAAGATTTTTTACGCTCGCAAACTTCCTGCTTCCCGGATATTTTTCTGCATCGGCGATCACAAAAGCAACCGCTTCATTTTCTGTTGAAAGTCTTTTAAACTTTGGTTTCATCAGCCGGCAATTGCCGCACCAGCCTGCAGAATATTGCACGATCACTTCTGAATGATCATTCAGAACTTCCTGAAGGTTATCTTCCTGTAATTCTATCAACATACTATTTTGTTTTAAAATGTTATTAATTATGAACGCTTGCCTGGCTCAGATAATTCGAAACACCTTCTTTCGTTGCCGCCATTGCCTCTTCGCCTTCTTCCCAGTTTGCCGGACAAACTTCTCCATATTTTTCAACATGAATTTGTGCGTCTATCAAACGAATATATTCATCGATATTTCTGCCGAGCGGCAAATCATTCACGGAAGCATGCCTTACAATTCCTTCTTTATCTATCAAAAAAGTACCGCGGTAAGCAACCGGAATCCCTTCAAAAGACCAGGTATAATTTTCACGGTCAAAATGATATTTTCCACCTAAAACACCATAGTTTAATGAAACGATTTTTGAAGCGTCTGCAATCAAAGGATAATTAATGCCTTCAATGCCACCCTGATCTTTGGGGGTTGTAAGCCACGCCAGGTGCGTTTCTTCTGTATCTGTAGAACAACCGATCACGACAGTATCTCTTTTTTCAAACTCTTCCAGCTTTTCCTGGAATGCGTGTATTTCTGTAGGACAAACAAATGTAAAATCCTTTGGATAAAAGAAAAGCAGCACATTCTTGTTTCCCACATATTGATCAAGGTCGAAATTTTCTACAATTTCTTCTCCGTTTATTACAGCGCCGCTCGAAATCTTTGGCGCTTTTTTACCTACTAAATTCATAATAATTGTAAATTTTTATATTTTAAAATAATAACCATTTTTTGAGGTGCAAAGTTAAGACAGATAGCAGGTTTTACGTTCCGAAATGAGAAACTTTTGGAAATGTATAACGTGCGCAAGATGGAACGATCAAAGCTTTAGGCTTAAAAAGTGATAACGCTTAAGTATTGAAAAAATGCACAAGGACGGCATGAAATCATTTTCAAAGCCTTTTGAAAATATCAAATTTCCCGTAATGGAAGAGATAAATTTATCGGAGCACAGGAAAGAAAATTAAAAAGTTACCGGAATCTGTTTCACCCAGTTTTGTAAAGCAGATGCAAGTTTGCGGTCATTGCTTAATCTCGGCACTTTATTTTGTCCGCCAAGCTTGCCTACGCTTTTCATGTAATTGATAAAACCATTCTTCCCAATCACTTGTATTTTTAAGGGTTGTAAAATATTCCCTTTGATGAGGTCATCATAATAAATATTTTTCTTCCTTAAATTCCGGTCAATTTTTTCGGCA
This sequence comes from Hanamia sp., assembly GCA_035475995.1. GTDB lineage: Bacteria > Bacteroidota > Bacteroidia > Chitinophagales > Chitinophagaceae > Ginsengibacter. The sequence goes on from DATILZ010000481.1 coordinate 4,213, forward strand.
AAGCGCTCCAGGTTTTTTGGAATATTTTCAAACTCAATAAACCATTCATGAAAACTTTTTTCGCCGGTGGTAGAAATATTCGGAGCCACAGTAAACTCCGTTATTTTGATGTTTTCTGTTTCTGCTGCTTTCATCAAAGCCTCGTCTACTTCTTCACCAATTACATGTTCGCCAAATGCAGAAATAAAATGTTTCACTCTTCCCGTTACAACAATGCGATAAGGATTTAAGGAAACAAATTTTACCGTATCGCCCATATTATAAGCCCACAAACCGGCATTGCTGCTTACTACAAGCACATAATTTTTATTCAGCTGCACATCTTTTAAAGTAAGCCGGGTTGGATTCTGACTGTTAATTTCTTCTACAGGCACAAATTCATAAAATATGCCGCTGTCGGTATTTAGTAACAATCCTTCGGCATTCTGGCTATCCTGGAAAGCAAAAAATCCTTCACTTGCCGGATATAATTCAATGGTATCGATCTTCTTTCCGATGCTTTCAAAAAGCTTTGCTTTATACGGCTCAAAATTTACACCTCCCTGAACCAGCACACTAAATTCGGGAAAAATATCTTTTATTTTTTTGCCCGTTTTCTTTTCAAGTTCATCAAAATACATTTGAATCCATGGTGGAATTCCGCTGATGAGGGTCATTCTTTCGGCCACAGTTTCATCTACAATTTTTGATAATTTTTCTTCCCAGTCTTCGATGCAATTGGTTTCAAAAGATGGTAGCTGATTAGAGCGCAAGTATCGTGGAATATGATGATTTACGATTCCGCTTAGCCGCCCTGTTGGAATGCCTCCTAGCCTTTCAAGCTCTGGTGAACCACTTAAAAAAATCATTTTGCCATCTGCAAATTGTGAATTTCCCGTTTGTGCCATATAACATAATAAGGCATTGCGCGCCGTATCAATATGATTGGAAATGGAATCTTTGGTAATAGGAATATATTTGACACCACTGGTAGTACCGCTGGTTTTTGCAAAATAAATCGGGAAGCCTTTCCATAAAATATTTTGCTTTCCGTCTTTTAGCTTTTCAATGTAAACTTTAAAATCTTCATACTCACGGATGGGAACATTTTTCACATAATCTCCGTGCGTTTTTATTTTTTCAAAATTGTGCTCCTTCCCAAATTCGGTTTTGAGTCCCGTCTTGATCAGGGTATTAAAAATGCTGTTCTGATCTGCAACAGCGGTTAGCATTGATTTTTTTATTTGCTTGTATATATAAATGGCAAAAGGCTTCGCCAAATATGACTTGAACTTCATTTTCATTTCTAAAAGCTAATCGTTATCCACAAATTTAAGGATAAATGTTTTAAAGTAATCCTTCAAATTATGAATGGCAATTGATTGGATTTTTGCGATTTTTTTTCCGGTTAAAAGAAAATCAATTTTATTGTGGCATCGCCAATTCAAATTTCTCTTTCAATTCCGTTTTCTGAAACATAGCCATTTTGTCGAAGCCGGTTTGTTCAGTTGCATCATTCGTTCCATTTTGCTCACGTCCTGCTCCATGTGAACCATGCATTCCACCATAGCCGCCACCCATTCTTCCGCCACCGCCGCCAGAATGCGAATAGCCACCCGCATGGTTTTGAGAACCTGCAGGCATTGCGTTAATAATTACATTTAATGAAATCTCTTTTGAAAGATCTTTTACCTGGTAATCATTTCCAAACATCTGTTTAAACGGAATGGCTATTTCATACGTAAATGTGTTTGATGAATCACGGCCTATAGCTGCATGAATACCGGCAACATCATTTGCAGGTATCAATCCATTTTTATCAGCAAAACCTTTTACTTCCATTGAATCATGAACAGCATAACCTCTACGCCCTGAGGAGGCTTCCTGTGCCGTTTGCTCCTGTTGAACGGGTTTTGAAGAATGTTTAACCCCTAAAGGAAAGTTTATAACGGCTTTATGTTTACCATTTATTTTATCACTTAATATAACTTTCATTCCTGAATGCAGGATCTTCGTTTCGGTTATTTCATCCCTGGTCTGAAAACATAAATATAAATTACTGCTGTCATTTTTAAAACCAAAAAACAAGTTAGTTTGATTATCATAGTGTTTTAAAGGAGGATTCCAGTCTGCAATGTTGCCATCTACCGTGATTTTATTTTGTGACCATTGAGCAGTGGAATTTTCCTGGGCGAATGCAAAAGTTGTAATACAAATAACTATGAGTAAAAACCCAGCTTTCTTCATTTATTTTTTTTCCAAATCTATTCTTTCCCGGATCAGAAAATATACAGAAAGAATGAATTAATAAATCTTTCTCTTTTTGATTACAAATTCATTACAAACAGTAAAGCAATAAATAGTCAGGATTCTTAGCCTAAGGAACTGATGATAACTGAAAGGCGTAATTCTTCTA
>DATILZ010000482.1:0-3463 GCA_035475995.1 Hanamia sp.
CCGTGCCCGCTTCTGCAAAATATTTTTATTAAATCTATAAAATTTGATTTTTCCATGTGGTAAATTTCGCGAAGTTTTTTTTAGCAATGGTTTTTGTAAATGTTGAGGAAAAAACCTCAGTAAAATAATCCAGTTAAATCAAGCTGGTTTTTTAAAAAGCTCCATTTAATAGCTCCTCAGCTTTGTTACAGTAAAACAACAAATAACCCGCATTCCTGTTTATCTTTATTTCCATTTTAATGTATTGATCAGATGCTTCATGTCTTCCTGTAAAAAAGCATTTACAGGCCTTAACGAATCTTCATTTGGTGTGGCATCAAAATATAAAGCACCTCTTAAAAAATGATGCAAAGTATCTGATAAGAAAAATTGTTTTGCTGTAGCTACATTTCCCGAAAGGCTAAAAAAAACTCCTGTAATATTATTGGGAGTATGCATTACGCTGTCTTGAATGGAGTATGCTTTTATATCATTTTTATAAGTGAGGTTATAAGAGTCATTCACCATTTTTTCAAAACTGTTTTTCCCAATAGAATCGCGGTAACTTCCATCCGGGTTTTTTACTTTGTAAACAGAGGTCCCACCTATATTTTTATAACTGATAAAAATTGTTCCATGAAATGCAGGGAACACAATATTTATCCAGTAAGGATTTTTTTCGCCCACATTAAAATAGGACGAATCTTTCGCTATCCTTGCATATACAGGATATTCGAATGAATAAGGATAGGCAGGGTCATTAAAAGTTGTATAAGATTTTTTAGGAAAATCAATCTTAAAATATCCTTCTTTTTTAGAAGTATAGTTTGAATTGCAACTGATAAAAATTAAAAGAAGAACAAAAAAGAAAATCCGGTGCATCAGAAAAATTTGTTTCAAAATAAAGCTAATTTATTTTCCCGGTTTTTGTTTTAATGTAAGTTTCACTTTTTGAATGCGATTCTTATTTATTTCAAGAACCGTAAACAGGTAATTAGCGGTTTCAAACTGTGCATTTACTTTTGGAAATTCGCCGGCTATTTCCAAAATAAGACCTGCGAGTGAATCGCTTTCTCCACGAAGCAAATCAAAAGTATGGGTGGGAATATTTAAAACTTTACAAACGTCATTGATCATCGTTTTGCCTTCAAAAATATAAGTAAAATCATCTATTTTTTTGTTCACACTTTGCTCGTCATCAAATTCATCCTGGATATCGCCAATGATTTCTTCCATGATGTCTTCCAGTGTAATGAGGCCGGAGGTACCGCCAAATTCATCTACCACAATCGCCATGTGTATCCGTTTATTTCTGAAATCCTGCAAGAGGTCTTCAATCAATTTCTGTTCATGTACATAAAAAACCGGCCGCATTAACGCATGCCAGTCAAATAGTTCTTCCTTTAAGTGTGATAAAATATCTTTGGTATGAAGAATACCGACAATCTCATCCAGGTTATTTTTATAAACAGGCAATCGCGAATAAGAAAATTCTTTTACTTTTTTTATCACATTTTGGAATGAAGCAGAAGCATCAATTCCATTTACATCAAGCCGTGGGCGCATCGTTTGCTTTACCGTCGTGTTGCTGAATTTTCGGATTCCTTTAAGAATTTGCTTTTCTTCGTTTGACGTTTTATCATCAGGCAAAAGATCAATCGCATCATCGATCTGGCTGTCTTTCATGGTAGCGGATTCTGAGTGAAAAAGATTTTCTACAGAGTCGCCAAAAGCCACTAACTGCCTGGCTATTTTGAAAAAAATGCGGTTAAAAATTTCTACCGTCATTGAAGCGGTAGATGCGAACCAGATTTTATGATGTGTGGCCCAGATTTTAGGAAGTACTTCGCAAAACAACACTAATACACAGCCAATTGCCACTACTTTTATTAAAAAATTAATTGCCGCATGCAGCCCTAATGTATCGATCCATTCATTCATCAGCGAATTGGAAATCAGGATGATGCCAATATTTACCAGGCAATTCGAAATCAGCAGCGAAGCCATCAGTGTTTTTGGATATGAAAGAAGTGAAACAATTCTCTTATAAGAAGGCTGCTGCCGGGTTTTCAGCATATTAATATCCTTTAAGGTTAATGAAAAAAACGCCATTTCTGAACCCGAAAAAAGAAATGATAAAACAAAAAGCACGAGTAAAATGAAAACGAGAATTGTAGTATCTGCTGATGTAATGGCTAGAATTGTAAGCAATTGATAACTATTTTCAATAACTGAAAGATAATGCAAATCCGAAAAATTTATTTAAAGATAAGAAGCTGTTTTAAGAGCATCCAATTTATTTTATTCCGGTAGTTTTTCTTCATTCATATCTGTTGAAGCAATGTTTCCGTGAAACGGTTCATTTGGTTCATCAAGATGAAAATCGGAGCGCTTGTCAAGCATGATGAGATTATCTGCAATGATTTCTGTAGCCACTTTTTTATTGTGGTCACGGTCTTCCCAATATCTTGTTTTCAAACGGCCTTCGATATAAACGAGGCTGCTTTTATGTAGGTATTTTTGTGCCAGCTCTGCCAATCCGCGCCACAAAACCACGTTGTGCCATTCTGTTTGAGAAATCGCTTTTCCGTTTTTGTCTTTATAAGTTTCTGTTGTTGCCAAAGGGAATTTTGTTACCGGAATATTGCCTTCAAGATATTGGATGTCCGGGTCTTTTCCGAGGTTACCAATTAATATCACTTTATTGACTCCGCGCATAAATACAAATTTTCTTCTATTTGAAAATGGATTAAATCGAACTTAAAGGTACATTTTTCTCTGCTAAATATGACGCTATAAATTTTGGGAAAGGCAACGTTTTTAATTGATCCATATCAGCGGCAAAATATTTTTTGCCTGCCAATGGTTTCCCAATTTCTATATGAATAAATCTTCCGGTAATTAATTGATGTGTCAGCTTTTGTGAAATTTTTTGTGAAAACAATTTTATCTTAAAATCGTGGCCTTTTAAAAGAGATAAAAGCTGTTCATTTTTTAAAATCTGTTGTTCATTTTGTAATGATTTTGTTTCTATTAAAATAAATTCATAAAGATTTTGCCAGATGTCTTTTTCAACTCTTTTCTTCACATAAAGTTTATGATTATATTCAATGACCAGGTAATTAAAAAAACGCTTTTTTTGTTTGTTTACTGTATTGTTTATGGGTAAAACAGAAGTTTTATTTTTTAAAAAAGCAACACATTTTTTTTGAAAAGGACATTGCAAACATAAAGGCAATGCAGGTTTGCAGATTACAGCCCCAAAATCCATAATAGCCTGATTGTATAACGCAGAATTTTTTTTATCAAGAAGTGATTGTGCCAATGCAGTATAAAACTTTTTGCCTTCGGTAGTATTTACTGCCCTTTCTATTCCAAAAAATCTTGATAATACACGAAAAACATTCCCATCCAGCACGGCATATGGCTGATTAAATGCAAATGAGGCAATGGCGGAAGCCGTATAATTTCCAACACCTTTTAA
>DATILZ010000483.1:0-17636 GCA_035475995.1 Hanamia sp.
ACAGGAGGATTTAGCAAAAGCAACACAACTGAAAGCGCAAAAAGCGAAAGAGGATTCACTGAAAGCTGAACAATTGAAAATACAAAAGTTGCAGGAAGATTTAGCAAAAGCGGAACAGATAAAAGCACAAAAAGCGAAAGAAGATTCGTTGAGAGATGAAAAATTGAATGCACAAAAATTGCAGGAGAATTTAGCAAAAGCAGCACAATTGAAAATGCAAAATGCAATGCCACAAGCTGCTGCAGATATTGAAAAGCGTAAAATTGAAACTATACGGACTGTAGAAATTTCTCAGGACAGCCTTGTCTTTTCCTTATATGATAATGGAACCGTAGATGGCGATACGGTAAGCGTTTTACTGAATGGAAAAGTAATCTGGCCAAGGGTTGGCTTGTTGGAAAGAGCTATCAATAAAACCATCTACCTTACTCCCGAAATGGGCGATACTATTTCCATCATTTTGTATGCGGAAAATTTAGGAAGCATTCCGCCAAATACGGGATTGCTGGTGATTCGCGAAGCAAAAAGAATTTATGAAATACGATTTAGTGGCGATTTGAATAAAAACTCAGGAATCATACTTATACGAAAAAAGAAAGAATAATTGGAAAATTTAAAAAATACCGAAAAGATTAATCTGACGGAATATTCACGCGGAGCAGGATGTGGTTGCAAAATATCACCTCAGGTTTTGGAAGAAATACTTCATTCACAATTTACTTTTCCCGATCAGAAATTATTAGTTGGAAACAGCAGCAATGACGATGCAGCCGTTTATGACCTGGGTGATGGAAACGCATTAATTTCAACTACAGATTTTTTTATGCCAATCGTGGATGATGCTTTTGACTTTGGACAAATTGCATCTGCAAATGCCATCAGTGATATTTATGCAATGGGCGGAAAACCAATACTGGCAATAGCTTTACTGGGATGGCCTGTTGAAAAATTACCGGCATCATTGGCAAGAACAGTTATGGAAGGAGCAAGAAAAATTTGCGCAAAAGCCGGAATCACATTGGCGGGCGGACATAGTATTGACTCTGCTGAACCCTTTTTTGGTTTATCAGTAAATGGTATTGTACCGATAGGTAACCTGAAAAAAAATAACACGGCAAATGAAGGAGACCTGATTTTTTTAACGAAATCACCGGGAGTCGGAATATTATCTACTGCACAAAAAAGAAAGATTTTAAAAGAAGAAGATTTAAAAGTTTTAATTGATCAACTTACTTCTTTAAATTTTGTGGGAGAAGCATTGGGAAAAATAAAAGGCGTTTCTGCAATGACGGATGTTACCGGTTTTGGCGTAGCCGGACACTTGATAGAGATGGCGGAAGGAAGTAATTTATCTGCTGAACTTTATTACTCACGGTTATGTATACACGAAAATGTAAAGGAATATCTTTCGAAAAGAATTGTGCCTGATGCAACTTATAGAAACTGGAACAGCTACAGTAAAAAAATCAGCTTTGAAAAAGGCGTAGATGTAATGGAAGCCTTTTCAATATTACCGGATCCACAAACAAACGGAGGTTTATTAATCGCAGTACATCCTGATTCCGTTGAGAAAGTAAAGGAAGTTTTAAAAGAATATGGATTGCATGATTTTCTAGAACCTATTGGAATATTTATCGCAAAAAATGAAAAAATAATTCACGTTCTTGAATAACAATAAAATGTATAGTTTATAAATCAATTGTATGAGCTGGATCATATTAATCATTGCCGGATTATTTGAAACGGGGTTTGCTATGTGCCTTGGCAAAGCAAAAGAAACTACAGGTGGAACTTCAGGATGGTGGATCACAGGTTTCTTTATTTGTCTTTCTATCAGCATGTATTTATTATACAAGGCAACACAAACGTTGCCCATTGGAACCGCTTATGCTGTGTGGACGGGTATAGGAGCCGTAGGAACGGTTATTGTGGGAATATTGATTTTTAAAGAACCTGCTGATTTTTGGCGGATTTTTTTCATCAGTACTTTGATTTGTTCTATTATCGGTTTGAAAATTGTTTCCCCCTGACAAAATTCAAAAATTTAAATGCCGGCTTTCTGTAAATAAATTCTGTATAATTTCTTTATCTCCAGTTTCATAACGATTGTTATCTTCACCAAACTTCCCTATTTTTATTTCAATGCAACAATCGTTTTCTTTTTCTCAAAATGCCTGGCGAAGACTTAAAAAAAATAAGGGCGCGATGGCGGGATTGATGGTGATCTGTCTTTCTGTTCTGGTTGGAATTTTTGCTTATTATCTTGGTGTTGATTCTACTCCCAATGCAGACAGGCAGGTGGTAGAGATAATGGCGAGTAAACCCGGGTATTCACAATTATTTCTACGGGTAAAAAAAGAAAAAAAAATTCCGGAAACCGGATTCTTTCAACGTTTACTCTTTGGCGCCGAAGATAAATATGTTTATGTTCCGATAAATACTTACCACGAAATTGGAGATTCTTTAATTGTTGAAAAGTACATTGATGAAGGATTACAGGAAAAACAAGTGTATGCAAAAAATAATTTAGCGGACAAAAATTATATTCAAAAAAAGACTTTCTGGCTGGGCACCGATACATTTGGCCGTGACATTCTCAGCCGGTTATTGGTTGGTGTCAGGGTAAGCCTTGCAGTGGGATTAATTACGGTTATCATTTCTCTTTCCATCGGAATTATTCTTGGTGCCACAGCAGGATACTACGGGGGCAAAATTGATAACGTGATCATGTGGTTTATCAATGTTATATGGAGTATGCCCACGCTCCTCCTGGTTTTTGGAATTACACTCACTTTGGGCAAAGGTTTCTGGCAAATATTTATAGCGGTTGGATTAACGATGTGGGTAAGTGTGGCGCGTGTGGTACGTGGGCAGGTTTTGGCTTTACGTGAAATGGAATACATCCAGGCGGCAAAAGCATTAGGTTTGAAAAATATGCGTATCATTACCAGGCATATTCTTCCAAATGTGCTCGGCCCTGTGATTGTAATCGCTGCCGCAAATTTTGCAAGTGCCATTATTATCGAAGCGTGATTAAGTTTTCTCGGTGTTGGCATTCAGCCTCCCACACCTAGTTGGGGATTGATGATTAAAGAGAATTATAATTTCATTATTACTCACAATCCCGCTCTGGCATTAGCTCCCGGCGTTGCTATTATGATTCTGGTTCTTGCCTTTAATTTGTTGGGAAATGGATTAAGAGATGCGCTGGATGTGAGAGGATAAGGCTTCCTGCCCTCCAAATGGGGTTCATAAAACCGTTGAAATAAAATTTGAATTACAATTAATTGTCCGTTTACTGCAAACGAATAATTGCTCCTTCAAAATTATCTGTTACTCATTTTTAGGATAATCAAAAAACAAAAATTCCTTCGCTGCTTCGTGAAAGTCTTTCCAATCTTTTGTTTTTATTTTCAAAGCAAACACTGCGCAGGTCGGCATATTATGTACCGGCGAACACTGCAAGGAATTTATAAAATCCGTAATTCCCGGATTATGTGCAAACACAGCAACAATCTTTTTTGTTTCCGGTAAATTTTCAATCGTGTGATAAAAGTCTCTTACGGAACCTTCATATAAATCGGGTCTCAGCAAAAGTTCTTCTTCATCTTTTTTAAATTCTTTCATAAAGATCTTAGCGGTTTTCTTTGCACGTTTTGCAGGGCTTGCAACAAAACAATCTATATCAATTGATTGCTCTTTTATTCTTTTAGCCATCATTTTAGCATCAGATTTACCCCGGTCAGTAAGCGTTCTGTCAAAATCTGAAAGTGACGGATTGTCCCATCCGCTCTTCGCATGACGCACTAATAAAAGAGTTTTCAAGTTATTTGTTGGTTTACTGAATGGTTTTTTTTAAATTAAAATAAAATTACTCCAAAACTGATTCATTGTTCAATTTGTTGTACTATCTAAAAATAATTTCATCATTCCACTTTACAATTTCTGTTATCTTTAAACTCCATAAAATTCCTGTCATTCTAATTTTCATCTATGCCTTTAGCGCTTTGCATCGCCGCAATTCTTCTGTTGATTATATTGGTAGTTACTTTTAAGATTGATACTTTTATTTCTTTTCTTCTTGTAAGTATTGGCCTAGGAATCGCTGTAGGCATGAATATTCACCAGATTTCCGCTTCCATTACAAAAGGAATCGGCAACACCCTGGGACCTTTGGTTATCATTCTTGGTTTTGGTGCGATGCTTGGAAAATTGGTGGCTGACAGTGGTGCTGCCCAACAAATTACTGCTTCTCTTACAAAAATCTTTGGCACAAGAAATATTCAATGGGGAATGGCTTTAGCCGGATTAATTATTGGCATTCCTTTGTTTTATACTGCAGGTTTTATAGTCGTTATTCCATTAATTTTTGCTATTGCCACTACCACACGTTTACCATTGTTATATGTTGGAATACCAATGTTAGCTGCACTTTCAGTAGCACACGGTTTTTTACCACCGCATCCTTCGCCTACAGCAATCGCTGAACAATTGCATGCAGACATGAGTAAAACATTGATTTATGGAATCATCATTGCTATTCCTACAATCTCACTTGCCGGACCGCTTTTTGCAAAAACATTGAAGAGATTTAATCCCAGGCCACCTACTGATATTTTACAGATTAAACCTTTACCAATTGACGAATTACCAGGAATTGGAATTAGTTTGATCACGGCACTGATGCCGGTAATTTTATTAGCAGTTACAGCTATTATTTTATTCTTCGTATCAGGGGATAGTTTTTTAGGAAAAGTAATGGCATTTCTTGGCGATCCCAATATTGCCATGTTACTTTCCGTGCTCGCAGCTATTTATTTTCTGGGAATGAAAAGAGGAAATAAAATTCCATTCATCATGAAACAACTGGAAGAGGCTTTTAAAAGTATTTCTGTAATACTCTTAATCATCGCAGGTTCCGGAATTTTTATGCAGGTGATGAGTGATGGAGGTGTAAGCGTTTATATCGGGCAACTATTAAAAGACATGCAATTGTCACCATTGGTTTTGGGATGGCTTATTGCAGCAATAATTCGTGTATGCATTGGTTCTGCAACCGTTGCCGGACTAACTACTGTTGGAATTATGCTTCCCATTCTCGGAATTAACCAGCACATTCATCCGGAGCTAATGGTACTTGCCATCGGGGCCGGAAGCCTCATGTTTTCACATGTAAATGACGGTGGATTCTGGTTGTTCAAAGAATATTTCAATCTTACTATTAAACAAACTTTTCTTACCTGGACAATGATGGAAACAATTGTTTCTATTACAGGATTAATTGGAGTTTTAATTGTACATCATTTTGTATAGCTCCTACCGCAGATCAGACCCGCTGTAAACTAACCGACGTCTAAATCCGGATACTGAAGCTAAGATCAGTTAATTTTTAAAAGCCCCTCTTCATCTATTGGTTTATAGAAACGACAATTCCTGATGGTTATTTTCAAACCGAGCAGTTGCCTGGTACCGGCGGCTATACCATTTCATCAGGCATAATCTTTGAGGTTCAGTTTTCTTTATTGAACTTTTTTTGTACGGTAAAAAATGATTGATTTCTATAAATAATACAAACGCGCTTCAACAAAATATTTTACTGCGATTGTTTATTCATAGAAGTAATTCCAAGCCCTTTCCTTTAGAAAACCATTTCTTTCAGATAGCTGTAAATGAGGTGAATTTTATTTTTCCAAAATTAAAATTTAGAAAATAAAGGCGGTTTTAATTTTAAAAATGGCAGCTTATTCATGTTTATCTTAATTGTATATTTTCTTCAAACTATTCTATTACAGTCGATTGAAAATCCGGCATCCTATCAGGCCGAAAAAATAAACAAACTGTTTAATTATTTCAACATTGCTGCTGGCGCAATGCTTTTGTTGGTTTGTTTTCTCGTAATTTTTATTTGTATAAAATTTAAAGAAAAAAATGAAGATCAAAGAGAGCCGAAACAAACAACCGGAAATAAAAAAGTAGAAGCCTTGATGATTGGTATTCCTGCTTTATTGCTCATCTGGTTTTTTTATCAATCGCTTACAACCATGAATGCTGTTGCTTCTCCTGTTCCATCAGATAAAGAAGCAGATATTATAATCACCGGGCACCAATGGTGGTGGGAAGTGGATTATCCGAAGGCAAATGTGGTTACCGCAAATGAAGTTCACCTGCCTACAGGAAAACATTTGCTCATGGAAATGCGCTCGGCAGATGTCATCCACGATTGGTGGGTTCCTGAACTGGGAAATAAAATGGACCTCGTTCCGAAAATAAATAATTATTTATGGCTCGATATAAATAAGCCAGGGAATTATACCGGCGCCTGCAGTGAATTTTGTGGCGCTCAGCATGCATGGATGCGTATCAATGTGATCGCCGAAAATGAAAATGATTTTCAAAACTGGCTTACTGAAAATTCAAAAGATGCTGTTGTTCCAAAAGATAGTATGGCCCTAAAAGGATCTGAAATTTTTCAAACTCAAACCTGTGCTAGTTGTCACAGGATCCAGGGTACAGCCGCTACTTCCAATGTTGGCCCGGATCTTACTCATGTTGCAAGCCGTACAGAATTACTCACCGGATTAATGAAAAATAATGAAACGAATTTATACAAATGGATCAATCATCCGCAACAGGTAAAACCCGGAGCGCGGATGCCTGATTTTCAATATGGCAGGGATACAGTAAATGCAATCGTACATTATCTGGAACAATTAAAATAAAACAAGTGAATCAATCCATACAAATACCTGAACCAGCATCTCCATTTCCAGGGATCGGTGTCAGTTCCAACCAGGGTTTGTTACAATGGATTTCTTCTGTAGATCATAAAATGATTGGCATTATGTACCTGCTGATTGCGCTGATATTTTTTCTAATTGGAGGAGCAGAAGCATTGCTGATGCGGATTCAACTTGCAGAACCTGTTAATCATTTTTTAACTCCTGAAGCATACGATCAGATCTTTACCATGCATGGAACCACCATGATCTTTTTGGTGGCGATGCCTGCTGTACTTGGGTTTTCCGTTTATTTTGCTCCATTGATGATTGGTGCAAATGAAATGGCTTTTCCAAGAATGAATTCGTTTAGTTTGTGGATTACATTTTTTGGTGGGTTGTTGTTATACTTCAGTTTTCTTGCAGGTGGGGGCCCTGATGCCGGATGGTTTAATTATGCGCCTTTGAATGAAAAAAATTATTCCAGCAGCAATGGAATAGACTATTATGCAATGGGTCTATTACTTACCGGAATCGGAAGTGTGACGACTTCAATCAATCTCATTGTTACCATTTTACATTACCGTGTAAAAGGCATGAAACTAAACATGCTGCCACTTTTTGTGTGGATGGTTTTTGTAAATTCATTTTTACTGATTGCGGCATTTCCTTCATTGAATGCAGCGCTGGCCATGCTTTTGCTCGACCGGCAATTCCAGGCGCATTTCTTTAATACAACAAATGGAGGCTCTGCATTACTGTGGCAACACCTGTTTTGGATCTTCGGACATCCGGAAGTTTACATTGTTATCCTTCCACCATTTGGAATTTTATCAGAAGTTTTTCCGGTGTTTTCGCGCAAGCCGATTTTTGGATATGCATTTGTTGCTGCTTCTTCTGTAGCAATTGCGCTGCTCGCTTTTGGTGTCTGGGCGCATCACATGTTTGCAGTGGGTTTGGGAAATACGGTCGATGCTTTCTTCTCTGCAAGCAGCATGCTTATTGGTATTCCAACCGGCGTAAAGGTGTTTAACTGGATTGCGACGATGTATGGAGGCAAAATAAGATTTACGGTTTCGATGATGTTTGCCATTGCATTTTTAATCGAATTTACGATTGGCGGTTTATCAGGAATTGCATTTTCCATTGTGCCAATCGATTGGCAATTAACTGACACTTATTATGTCGTTGCGCATTTGCATTATGTGTTTATAGGCGGGACAATTTTCGGAATTCTCGCCGGATTATTTTATTGGTTTCCTAAAATGACAGGCAAAATGCTGGATGAAAAAATGGGAAAGTGGTTTTTCTGGTTGTTTGTAATTGGTTTTAACGGTACGTTTTTAGTGCAGCACATTTTAGGAATTAAAGGAATGCCACGAAGGGTTTTTACCTACCCGGATCTTCCATGGTATGGTGTTTTAAATTTTATTTCTACCATTGGTGCTTTTATAATGGGAGCTTCAGTTTTGTTGTTGGTTTATACAGTTTATAAAAGTATTAAAAGTGGAAAAGCAGCCGGAAATGATCCGTGGAATGGATTTACATTAGAATGGCTTACTACATCACCGCCACCATTAAAAAATTTTGATGAAGTGCCTGAAGTTCAGGATAGACGCCCTTTGTGGGACATGAAAAGGAAAGGAGAAAAATTATGATTTAAGAATTAAGAATGATGAATAAAACAATGATGAAACTGGTAGTTGGAACAGAGGCAATGTTTTTCATTTGCCTGATTCTTGCATTTATTTATATGGCTTATAACGCGGGCTTTGAACCACACGAAGTGAAGGCGCTTGATATTAAAACAACAGGAATTTTTACAGCAATCTTAATCGCGAGCAGCTTTACTTTTTGGATTGCTGATAAAAATTATCAGAAAGGGAAAATCAAAAATTTAAAGATCTGGCTGATGGTTACAATTTTATTAGGAACGATTTTTTTGATCGGGCAGGGTGAAGAATACTGGCGCCTGATAAATGATAAAATCACTTTAAGCAGCAGCGTTTTCGGAACAAGCTTCTATGCCCTCACTGGTTTTCATGGCTTCCATGTTTTTGTTGGATTAATTATTTTATCTGTCATTTTAATATTGGCTTTTTTAGGAGATTTTAATAACACATCTTCCAACGTAATCAGCACTGCAGGCATTTACTGGCATTTTGTTGATATCGTATGGATTGCAGTGTTTACGGTAGTTTACGTATTGCCCTTATTTACAAAATATTAAAACAAATTAGTTAAAAAATAAAAATATGCGTTCAATTTTTTCATACTGGCATTTTGATTTTTCTACAATAGTTTTTATTGTTGCTTTATGCATTCTTTATTTCTATGCGATTAATTTTAAGATAAAAAAATATTCCATTTATTTTTTTGCTGCAATATTTTTATTGATATTATGCATCGCTTCTCCGTTGCATTTTTTAGGAGAAAACTATTTGTTCACTGCACACATGTTGTCTCATGTTTTGATCATTTTAATCGCCGCGCCTTTGATTGTTGCAGCTATTCCTGCAGAAAATAAATTTAAGAGAGTCCTTCTTTCACTTTCTAAAAAAAGAATATTGCTTATTTGTTGGTTTATTGGCGTTGGCACTATGTGGCTCTGGCATATTCCTTACATTTTTAATCATCTTTTTTCCATGCAGGGAATGAGAAATTCCAATTCAATCAATGCATGGATGATTGTAGAAATAATAAGTTTATTGATTGCCGGAATACTTTTTTGCTGGCCAATTATCAATCCTTACAAGGAATACAGAATTTCGCCAATCACCGGCGTGCTCTATCTTTCAACAGCCTGTGTCTTTTGTTCACTGCTTGGATTGTTAATCACTTTTGCACCAATAGGAACTTATTTGCATTACGAGAATTTGATGGACAGTTATGGTTATTTATCTATGATCAGAAATGATTGGAAAATTTCACCGGCAACTGATCAGCAAATTGCCGGATTGATCATGTGGGTACCCTGTTGCCTCATTTATTTAACCGCTTCAATGATTTTACTAATCAAATGGTTCGATGAAAAACAGCCGGAGAAGGCCATACTTCCAACAATAATTCAATAATTAAATATTCAAATAATTAAAAATGGAAAAAGTAAAAGCAAAACCGGAACATTTACCACAACCAACTTACTGGCCGTTCTTTTTAGCGCTCGGCCTAATGTTTTGCGGATGGGGTTTATTAACAACGTGGCTTATTTCTGTAGCCGGGTTAATCGTTTTTACCATATCACTTATCGGGTGGATAAATATTTTGCGTCATGAATGATCAATCAGAAAATCGGTTGAACGAATCTTCCGGACAGGAAGAAATCAGCAGGAGAAAATTTTTCATGAAATTAAGTTTGGGCCTTGCAGGCCTCAGTGCTGCCGTTGCTGCAATACCGGTTATCAGCGCTGTAATCGCTCCATTATTAGAATCAAAAACAGAAAAATGGCGAACTGTTGGAAAGCTGAATGATTTTCAAATTAACACAACAAACCTCGTTACTTTTATCAATGCAGATCCGGAACCTTATGCCGGAATTACCGCAAAATCTGCTGCATGGCTGCGAAGAAATAATGATAATAATTTTATCGCGTTCGCCGCAAATTGTACACATTTGGGCTGCCCGGTAAGATGGGAAAAAGATGCGCATTTATTTATGTGTCCCTGTCATGGCGGTGTTTATTATGCGGATGGCTCTGTAGCTGCAGGGCCACCACCAAAGCCTTTGACAAGATATGAAGTGAGAGTTTTTAAAGATCAGGTTCAGATAAAAACAGCGC
The DNA here is from genome assembly GCA_035475995.1 of Hanamia sp. Taxonomy (GTDB): domain Bacteria; phylum Bacteroidota; class Bacteroidia; order Chitinophagales; family Chitinophagaceae; genus Ginsengibacter. The sequence goes on from DATILZ010000483.1 coordinate 10,496, forward strand.
CACTTCCTATAACAAATATTAGTGTATCAAAGCCACAGCCTGCATGAAAAATCTTTTAAAAAAAATATGGAAATGGATTGATGACCGCAGTGGTTTTTCTGAAAGCATTCTTCCTGTAATAACACATCCGGTACCGCCAAGAGCTAAATGGAGTTATGTTTTCGGGAGCGCGACTTTGTTTTGTTTTTTGCTCCAGGTCATAACCGGCGTTGCCTTATCGCTTTTGTATCAGCCATCGTCAAAAGAAGCTTATCAATCACTTCAGTTTATTACTGACGAGGCAAAATTTGGAAATGTATTGCGTGGAATTCATTATTTTGGCGCTTCAGCAATGATCATTCTGGTTGGCCTTCACATGATGCGGACTTACATTACAGCATCGTATAAATATCCGCGTGAGATGAACTGGATCAGCGGTGTTTTTCTTTTGATATTTACCATTTTTATGGGTTTTACCGGACAGCTTTTGCGTTGGGATTCTAATGGCGTTTGGTCGTCGGTAGTTGCAGCGCAACAATTAGGCAGAGTGCCTTTTGTAGGAGAATATTTAGCGCGTTTACTCCTCGGTGGAAACACAATTGGTGGCCAGACTTTGAGCAGGTTTTATTCTTACCATGTATTTATTGTGCCGGCATTCATTTTTTTATTTGTTGCTTTTCACTTATTTCTTGTCATCAGAAACGGAATTTCAGAACCGCCAAAAGCAGGGAGATTGGTTGATCCAAAAGGCTATCGTGCATGGTATAAAAATTTATTGAAAAAAGAAGGCGTTCCTTTCTGGCCTGATGCTGCCTGGCGTGATATTATTGTAAGTGCCTTAATTATTATTGCCATCATTGCACTGGCAGTATTTTTTGGTGCCCCCGCACTTACTACGCCACCTGATCCTTCGATGGTTCAAACATCGCCAAACCCTGATTGGTACATGATTCCATTCTTTGCTTTGTTTGCTTTGATGCCTCACAAAATTGAATCAATTGCAATGTTACTCGGTCCGTTACTAACAATTATTTTGTTGTTTTCCATTCCATTTATTTCTCATAAAGGAGAAAGAAGCCCGTTGAAAAGGCCTTGGGCCATGTTTGGAGTAATTTGTGTTTTTGTGTTTGTGATCAGTTTGCTGGTAATTGGGTTGCAGGCATCATGGTCACCCAATTTTAATACAAAACCTTTGCCTTTAACCGACATTAAATCTTCAAATCCTGATTCAACTATCATAAAAGGTGTTCATCTTTTTTATGCTAAAGGCTGCCAGTATTGCCATACAATCAACCATTATGGTGGCAAAGCCGGGCCGAATCTTACCATGGTAGGAAACCGTTTATCAATAGATGAATTAAAAATCAGGCTTGTAAATGGAGGAAAAAATATGCCTTCGTTCGGAGGAATACTTTCAAAAGAAGAATTAAATAATATTGTTTCTTTTTTGCATTCCCAGAATTAAGTATGCTTACATCGGACCAAACCAGGACCTTATTTTCTTGTTGACGATCGAACTTATCTGTTTGTAGTTCGTGCCCCGGGAATTTGTAAAGATGTGCCGGATTTTTTTAAAGGGAAAAAGGTAGCAGGAAAGACAGTCGGCCAGCAAGGAAGACAAAGGAGGCAATATGCCGACAAAGACTAACCGATCAGGAAATGCCAACAAATACTCCGATTAGTGTATCTTTAAACCCCGAAGCCGGAACTAATTTTTCACCCGGTTTAATACTTAATATTCGCGGGGACCAGGAGCGGGGCAAGTCCGATGCAAGTCCGATGCAAGTCCGGGGTAAGTCCGGCAGTATAGGGTACCTGGAAGGGAGTACCTATGGCTTTCCTACCGGGTATCTATCCGGTATCTATGGCGTAGCTATGGAAGAGATACGGAAGTTTCATGCATCAGAAGGTTGTGTTTTCCCTGAAAAATCTCTTATAACGTAACCGCAATGAAGACGATCTGATTTACAAAGAGCATCTAATGGTTTTCGGCAACCTTCTAAAGGTTTTGATGTGGAACCGTGGGCGCTATCTTTCACCACCGTTTCAGGGAATACAGCAAACAGAAATAACCGGAATTTGTAATCAGGCACACTGACAATATTTTTTATTTACCTCTGCAAATACCATTATTCAATAACAAAGCCATCCGGAAGTATAGCGCCTTTTTTCACTACCACAATACCATCTTTTACCGTATATAATTCATGGTCATTATTTTGAAGATGAGAGCCACCATTGATTCGTACGTTATTTCCGATGCGCACATTTTTATCTATGATCGCATTATTTATATAGCAATTATCACCTACTCCCAATTTTGGAATTCCTTTTTCCACATCGTAGCTCATTTCCTCAATGGTTTCATAATAATCGCTTCCCATGATATAACAGCGGAAAACTTTAGTACCATAACCAATTCTAGTTCTGATACCGATCACACAATCTTCAAGTCGTTCTGCATGAATAATACAACCATCGCCGGCAATCGTGTTCAGCAATGAACTTCCACTAATTTTTGCCGGTGGCAACATTCTCGGGCGTGTATAAACTTTTTGCTCATTATGAAAAAGGTTGAAAGGCGGAAGTTCCTGGGTCAATGCAAGATTTGCCTCAAAGAATGAAGAAATATTTCCAATGTCTGTCCAGTAACCACCATATTGATAACTGAAAACATTATGATCTTTGAGTGAAAATGGAATAATTTCTTTTCCAAAATCTGTTGCATCTTTTTTCTGATTTTCTAAAAGATCAATCAGGATTTGTTTTTTAAAAAGATAAATACCCATCGAAGCCAGGTAATTTCTACCGAGTTTTTGCATCTCTTCTTTCGTGTCGCTGATCCAATCGGGCAAAATATCCAAACCTGGTTTTTCTATAAATGAAATAATTCTGTTCTGTTCATCTGATTTCAGAATCCCAAATTCTGTCGCTTCTTTTTCAGTAACAGGAATCGTCGCAATGGTAATATCAGCATCATCTTTGGCGTGTGTGCGAAACATATTTCCGAAATCCATTTGATAAAGCTGGTCGCCCGATAAAATAAGCACATGATCATATTCGAGGCTGGCAAGATAGCGCAATGATTGCCGTACCGCATCAGCAGTTCCCTGGAACCATTCAGAACTTTCCGGTGTTTGTTCTGCTGCAAGAATGTCAACAAAACCACTGCTGAAATTACTAAACTGGTAGGTGTTTTTTATGTGCTTATTCAGCGAAGCTGAATTAAATTGGGTGAGCACAAAAATTCTGTTGATGTTTGAATTGATACAGTTCGAAATCGGGATATCCACCAAACGGTATTTTCCTGCAATAGGCACGGCAGGTTTACTTCTGTGGCGGGTGAGCGGATATAATCTGGAACCTGCGCCACCACCGAGTATCACGGCAATTACTGATTTACTGATCCACATATTTGTTTGCATGTTATTTTAGTTTATAATTAAAATATCCAACTATTTTATGAATTCTTCGTACTATGAATTTCTCTAAATTTTATAAATAATCTCTTTTAAAATATTTCCAATAAACAAAGAAATAAACTGAATTTGTATTTCATCAAATAATCTAAACGGGTAAGGGTAAACGTTACCCCTACAAACCATCAACCAATTTATGCCCGATACAAATTAATATAAATCTCAGCACTCCGTTCCCAACTGTGATCGATCTGCATGATGTATTTTATGATATCATTCATTTTTTCTTTTTGCTCATACAACTGAATTGAACGATAAACGGCATTACAAATATCACCGACAGAGGCGGTATTAAAACAAATGCCAAAACCACCGGGATCACCAAAATCTTTTACTGTATCCTGTAACCCTCCGGTACGTCTTACAATCGGAATCGTCCCATATCGCAATGCATACATTTGATTCAATCCACAAGGCTCTATTCTGCTCGGCATCAACAAAAAATCAGCGCCGGCGTACATCTCGTGGCTCAATTTTTCATTGTATCCTATCTGCGGATTATAATATCCAAACAAATGAATATGCAAATGACTTAGTTGAAATTCAATACCAGGATCGCCGCTTCCCAGAACCAAAAAATTCATTTTCCCTTCCATATAATAGATAGAATCGGCAATGACCTCTGGCAATAAATCCGCTGCTTTTTCCCCAACAAGCCTTCCAATAAAAACGATCAGTGGCTTCGATTCTTCCAGGTTAAAACGCATACACAAATCTTTTTTATTCGCGCGTTTTTGTTCAGCAAAATCATTTAATCCAAATTTTTCATCTAAATAAATATCCGTTTCAGGATTCCACACTTCTGTATCAATACCATTTAAAATTCCAAAACATTTTCCTCTTTCATATTCAAATAGTTTCTCCAATCCATTTGCAGCGTGCATTAATTCGTCTAAATACCCATGACTTACCGTATTTACTTTTGATGCGCATTTTATGCCGCAGGCGAGGCTGTTGATAGTGTTGTTCCAATCCAGCATACCCCATTTCCATTTATCCCAGTCAGGAATATAATTCGATTTACTCCAATCGATCCAGCCCTGATATTGCGCATTGTGAATGGTAAGTATTGTTTTTATGGAAATTAAATTTCTATAAGCAAAACAATTTTGCATCATAAAAGGAACAAGCGCGGCCTGGTGATCATGCACGTGTACAATATCCGGATGGTGATGCCATTTGCTCATCCAGTCTACCACAGCAATCTGGAATGCAACGAAACGTTCGGTATCATCATCATAACCATAAACCTTTTCGCGATCGAGCAAACCATTTATATCCACGAGGTAAAGATCGAAGCCAAGAACATTCGTTACTTCTTTGATGATCGTGTATTCAAACCAATAATTTGTCATTCCAAAAGCGCCTTTGTGAACTACTTCAAACTGGTGATTGTACAAAAATTTAGTGCGATACATCGGCATAACGACTTTTGCAATATGGCCTAATTTGTTTTGATATTTTGGCAATGCACCTACTACATCGCCCAGCCCGCCTGCTTTTGCCACAGGATAACATTCCGCACTTACATGAATTATTTCCATACAAATTAATTAGCGTTTCAAATTAAGCATCATTTTTCTGAATAAAAAATTATTAATAAAAATGGCTTGTGTTGAAAAAATCTTTTATTTTCATCTTTAATTTACATTCTAAAACTAAAATTTAATGGCCACTCCTTCCATCAATTTATCAAAACCAAAACCTGTTGCTACCGGAAAATTACAACCTACTAATTACGGCGCTTTAAGTACACTGGTCGTTGTCTTTTTTTTCTGGGGATTTATTGCTGCAGGCAATAGCGTTTTCATTCCTTTTTGTAAACACTATTTTAATCTTGATCAATTTCAAAGCCAGTTGATTGACTTTGCTTTTTATCTCGCTTATTATATTGGAGCACTGGCACTCTTTGCCTATGGCTCGTTTGGAGGAAAAGACCTTGTGGCAAAATGGGGTTATAAAAAAAGTATTGTGTATGGATTATTATTTTCTGCAATCGGCGCAGTGGCGATGATCATTGCTGTAAATGCAAATGCGTTTGTAGGAATGCTGGCGGGATTATTTATTGTGGCGCTGGGATTTTCATTGCAACAAACTGCAGCACAACCTTTCGCAATTGTTCTCGGAGATCCTTCGACAGGAAACAGCCGTGTAAATCTTGGCGGCGGCGTAAATTCTTTTGGAACGATGATCGGCCCGCTGGTTGTTGCCTTTGCTTTATTTGGAACAACTGCTGCAATTACTGACAAGCAAATTGCAGGATTAAGCCTTAGTAAAGTAATTATTTTATACAGCGGCGTTGGTATTCTTTTTATTGCCGCTGCTTTATTGTTCCAGTTTTCTAAAAAAGTGCCGCATGGTATTTCTACAGAAAAAACAGAAAAAGCAAATAAGGCTTTGTATTCTTTGCTCATTATGACAGGATTGCTCATCATCATGTTTGTTCCTGTTTTTAGTAGTTATAAAGTTGATTTAACGAATGCTACAGAAGCTGCAAAAATTGATATGGAAACGTATCGCGTGAAATGGTTGTTTGGCGCTCTGGCTGTTGTGGTGCTGAGTTTGCTGATCTCCAACCTTAGCGCAAGAAAAAGACCCGATGGCTGGGGGGCGATGAAATATCCACAATTGGTTTTGGGAATGCTGGCGTTGTTTCTTTATGTAGGAACCGAAGTTACAATCGTTAGTAACATCAGTGATCTTTTGAGCAAACCGGAATTTGGAAGCATTCCATCTTCACAAGCCGCACTATATATTTCCATGTATTGGGGAAGTTTAATGATAGGCCGATGGGTCGCTTCTATATCGGCTTTTGATTTTAAACCTTCTACCAAACAACAGCTCACTTTTATTGTTCCAATGGTTGCCTTTGCAATTGTTTTATTGGTGAACGCAGCGTCAGGATATGCTGTGCAAATTATGTACTATTATATTATTTGTGTGCTCATTCAGATTGGTGCTTTTTATGTGAGCAAAGACAAGCCTGCACGAATGCTTCTAATCTTTGGCTTGTTAGGTGTAACAGCCATGGCAATCGGATTAGCGACCACAGGAAAAGTAGCGATTTATGCGTTTATCAGCGGTGGATTATTTTGTTCCATTATGTGGCCGGCAATCTTCACTTTATCTGTTGCCGGACTTGGAAAATATACCACACAAGGTTCTGCTTTCTTAATTATGATGATCCTTGGAGGTGGCGTCATTCCTCCAATCCAGGGAAAATTAGCTGATTATCTCGAATCAAAAAGTGCTGTTGTAGGTTCTGGCATTCATCAATCTTACTGGATTCCTTTGGTTTGTTATGCTTACATTACCTTCTTTGCATTTTTTGTAAAAGGGGTTTTAAAAAGACAGGGAATTGATTATGAAAACCCTGCAGAAGTTGAAGATGTAGTTGAACCAACATCACCCGAGGGAGGATTTGATGTGCCAGGGAATTAACAATTCAAAATCAGGAATCAAACTTATTTATTTATTTACTGAACCGGTTCGTGTTTTCACGAACCGGTTTGTATTTGTAAAGAAGAAACTTCCGGACTGTAGGCCCAGAACTTCAAAGACTGCTCAGGATTACCGTCTTCCCCAATTGTGATTCATCCGATCATATTTTGAATTAATAAATTGAATCTGTTGCTCTCTCTGTCTTTGAGTGTTACGAATAGCCACTTTTTTCTGATGGTTTT
>DATILZ010000484.1:0-7917 GCA_035475995.1 Hanamia sp.
GCTACTTAATTCCTTTCCTTATTCAATTACAACCAGAGAAAGCCGCAGTCTTTAAAAATATTTCGGCGATACAAAATGGAAAAGGCTCACTTAAAGGTTTCCGTTATTATCCTTATTCTGATTTTACAGCTTTTCAGCGTCCTGGGTTTAGTTTTTTTCTGAAAACGATCTCTACACGGACGCTTGTTACAGAATCCATTAATCACGAAAATCTAAAAGGAAAACTGTTGAATAGCGGAGATGCTTATGTGATAAGAAATGGTGAAGAATATTTCAATCTGATGCCTGTTTGGGATTGGAGCGCCTTACCTGGAGTTACCACTTTCAAAGAAGCAAACCAAATTGACCGAAAAGATTTTGTTGGAAGTGTAAGTGACAGTGTAGCCGGGTTTTCTGTAATGGATTATGTTATGAAAGATAAGTCAGGAAAGCAGGTGCTCAGTGCCCATAAATTCTGGGCTTGTGATAATAATGTTGTGATCAGCCTGATCGCCGGACTTCATGCTGAAAATATTTCTGATAAGATCTATACCGCATTAGATCAATGCAGGTGGCAGGGAGATGTAACTGTAAATAATATAAAAAATATTTTAGACAGTGGATCCCATAAGATAGCCAATGTAAAGTGGTTACATCATTCCGGCCTTGCTTATATTCCATTACAACCGGATTCTTTTGATATCCGGTTAAAAGAAGTTTCAGGAAAGTGGAATTCAATCAATGTTTCTGAATCTGACACATTGGTTAAGGAAAAAGTGTTTACACCAATCATGCTTCATGATCTTTCTGCCGGAAACGCGACCGGGTATGTAATCGCTCTTTGCAAAACTTCAAAACAAGCCAAAACACTTGCAGAAAAACCTACCTGGAAAGTAATCAGGAATGACAAAGATTGCCAGTCAGTATTATTCAATAATGGAATTATTATGGTTGCTTTTTACTCCCCTTCCGGAGTAAAGATTTCAAACCAAACGAACATAAAGGCAGACAAGCCGTGTCTTATCATCGTTAATAAAAGCAATTTGTATGTCAGCGATCCTTCACATAAAGGAATTTCAGTTGCTATTACTCTTAATGATCATGTTTTCAATATTTCGTTACCAAAAGATGGAACTACAAAAAAGATAGATCATGAATAGATAAACCAAGAAGGTTTTTTTCAAAGCATTTAATTTTTAAGAGCCTCCAATAAAACCTTCTTGGTTTGCCAAATATTTCCTTTTAGCTGATTCTTTTAATTCTATAAGCTGCCGGAGACATTCCCATAATTTTCGTAAACATTCTTGAAAAATAATAGGGATCCTCGATTCCCAGTTTATCTGCTATTTCTTTTATTCTTAAATCTGTAAATAATAAATATTGGCAGGCTTTCTGAACTTTAAGGTGGTTAAAATGTTCTATCGGAGAAAATCCTGTTTTCTTTCTGAAAAGAAATGAAAAATGCGAAGCAGATAAATGAACACAATCGGATAACGATTTTAAAGTTAGCATTTTATCAATATTTTCCTGCATAAAAGTGATGGAGCAATTGATCGTATCATTACTTTGTTTTTTATCAGCAATATTGTAATGCTCATTGAAAATAAAAGAAGTTAAAAAATATTGCAGGCACATATTTACATAGCATAAATTATCGCTGCTGTAGCCCATTTCAAGATTGGAATAGATATCTTCAAACAAATGAATGCGACTATCCTGGTAATTGATCGTGCCCTTAAATGAAATATTTTTTTGCACAAACATTTCAATAATATTATTCGCAACATCTCCTTTAAAATGAACCCAATAAATGGTCCAGGGATTTGTATCATCAGCAGAATACTGATGCACGGTATTAGCCGGAATTAAAATAAAATCACCCGGATCCAAATCATATTCTTCTTCTTTTATTTGCGCGATTCCTTTCCCTTCGAGGCAATATATCAGGATGTGTTGATCTACTCCATGCATTCTTTCCCGGTAATGATGTTTGGCTTTTGGATAATAACCTATGTCTGTTATATATGCACCGGCAATCAATGGATTTGTGATGCAATATTGAGTAAGTATCTTCCTGGGAAGAACAATGGCGCGTTGTCCGTCAAATCCTTCTTTTTTTCTTAACATTTTACAATAGTAATAAAATCCATCATTACGAACAATTATTCCATTAATGGTTCTTTAGCTCTTCTGTAATTTTATCAATTATTTAAAGTTCCTTTAGAATATGATGAATGTAATTGCATGGCGTGAAAAAGTTTCGATTCCTACTTACGGAACAGGAAAACCAGAAAAGAATCCAATTTTTTTAGAGAAAAGAATTTACCAGGGAAGCAGCGGTGTTGTGTATCCACATCCTGTAATAGAAAAGATTGAAAATGAAAAATACGACAAAGAGTACAATGCCGTTTTCATTGAAAATGAATATTTAAAAATAATGATCTTGCCGGAACTCGGCGGCAGAATACAAAGGGCTTATGATAAAATCCGCAACAGGGATTTTATTTATTATAACCAGGTGATCAAGCCTGCTCTTGTTGGTTTAACCGGTCCCTGGATCAGTGGCGGCATTGAATTTAACTGGCCGCAACATCATCGTCCCTCTACTTTTGATCCTGTAGATTTTACAATTGAAGAATTTAAAGATGGCAGTAAAACAGTTTGGGTAAATGAAGTGGAACAAATGTTCAGAACCAAAGGTATGGCTGGTTTTACTTTATATCCTGACAAAGCATACGTGGAAATCAAAGTACGATTATACAATAAAACTCCGTTTACTCAAAGTTTTTTGTGGTGGGCAAATCCTGCGGTAAAGGTTAATGATCATTATCAATCAGTATTTCCACCCGATGTTCATGCAGTGTATGATCATGGAAGAAGAGATGTCAGTGATTTTCCAATTGCAACCGGCACTTATTATAAAGTAGATTATGCGCCCGGTACAGACATTTCGCGGTATAAAAATATCCCTGTTCCTACTTCCTACATGGCTGTAGAATCCAAATATAATTTTATTGGTGGTTATGAGCATGATAAACAAGCCGGAATGCTGCATGTTGCCAATCATCATATTTCAACAGGCAAAAAACAATGGACATGGGGCAATGGTGATTTTGGGAAATCCTGGGATAGAAATCTTACTGATGAAGACGGGCCTTATATTGAAATCATGTGCGGCGTTTTTACAGATAATCAACCCGACTTTAGCTGGCTGCAGCCCAATGAGGAAAAGAGTTTTGAAGAATACTTTATGCCCTATTCAGAAATTGGTTTGGTAAAAAATGCAAGCAGGGAAGCCGCCATCAATATTGAATTTAATCACCATGAAATATCCTTGAAAATATATGCAACTGCCGAATATGAAAACGCTGTTATCCGGGTGCGTTGCAATAATATATTGATAGAGGAATTTACAACTGACCTTTCGCCTAAAAAAAGTTATGAAAAAAACATACCTCTTACGAATACTTTTTCTCCGGAAGAAATTGAAGTGATTATAAAAGATAAAAAAGGTAATTTACTGATTGAATATAAGCCTGAAAAAAATTCTCAAAAGGAAATACCAGCACCCGCAAAAGCTGCTTTGCCACCCTCAGAAATTGAATCAAATGAATTGCTTTTTTTAAACGGTTTGCATTTGGAACAATACCTGCATGCTACTTTTTCTCCCCTTCCTTATTATGAAGAAGCCTTGCGGAGAGATCCGGGCGATATCAGGAATAACAATGCATTGGGGCTTTGGTACTTAAAAAGAGGGCAAATAATTAAGTCGGAGAATTATTTCCGAAGTGCAGTAAAACGACAAATAGAGCGAAATCCAAATCCCTATGATGGAGCGGCTTATTACAATCTTGGATTATGTCTTAAAATGCAAAACAGATTGGATGAAGCGTATGATGCTTTTTATAAAGCCACCTGGAACGACGCCTGGCAACATAATTCTTTTTTACAACTGGGAAAAATAGCCACGATAAAAAAAGATTTTAAAGAAGCTCTTTATTTAATAGAAAAATCAATTATTAAAAATTATCACAGTCATAATGCAAGGCATTTGAAAGTTGCGTTATTAAGAAAATCAGGGAACGATGAAAGCGCATTCCAATTAATAAAAGAATCTTTAAAAATAGATCCATTTAATTATGGTTGTTTATTTGAGCAATATTTAATTTCAAAATCTTCAGGTATTTCAACTGATAATTTGCTGGAAGAAATTAGCACCCTGATGCGTAATTCCTTTAATAATTACCTCGAATATTCTATTGATTATATACAGGCAGGAATGTATGAAGAAGCGATGGATTTATTAAAGATCTATGAACAAAAGAATCAATCTGCAAATCCATTATTATATTATTATTTAGCGTGGCTGCATCTTCAAACAGATAATGCAGAAGCAGCAGATAGTTATTTTAAAAAAGCGGCATCTGCCTCTGCGGATTACTGCTTTCCAAATAAACTTGAAGATAAAATGGTATTGGAAGTTGCCATCAGCAGCAATCCTGATGATGCGAAAGCTTTATATTACCTCGGTAATTTTTGGTATTCCAACAGACAGTATAAAGAGGCCATTTATTGCTGGGAAAAATCAATTGATATTGATCATAATTTCCCAACTGTTCAGCGTAATCTTTCCCTGGCTGTTTATAATAAATTAAATGATCCGGCGAGAAGTATTTTATTATTAGAAAAAGCATTTGAATTAGATACAACAGATGCGAGGGTTTTAATGGAGTTGGATCAATTGTATAAAATCCAAAATTATCCGGTTGGAAAAAGATTGGAATTATTAGAAAAACATTTTTCGCTGGTTGAACAAAGAGATGATCTTTATTTAGAAAGAATTACGATCTATAACCAGTTAGGCGAGTTTCAAACTGCTAAAGATCTGCTCGCTTCAAGACATTTTCATCCATGGGAAGGCGGTGAAGGAAAAGTGATCTTGCAATTTCTGATGTGCCATATTGAATTGGCAAAAAGAGCATTGTGCGAAGGCGAAAACGATCATGTACTACAACTTCTTGCTGAGTTGGAAAATTACCCGGATAACCTGGGTGAAGGGAAATTGTATGGCACTCAGGAAAATGACATTCATTATTTGCAGGGATGCGCATATGAAACATTGGGAAAAGAGGAACTGGCAACTGAAAAATTTATATCAGCAACCAACGGAATGAGTGAGCCTGTACAGGCAATATTTTATAATGATCCACAGCCCGATAAAATATTTTACCAGGGTTTGGCATGGCTAAAACTGAGAAATATAAAAAAAGCGAATGAGATTTTTAATAAGCTGATCAGCTTCGGAAATGAGCACCTGGACGATAAAATAAAAATTGATTATTTCGCCGTGTCTTTACCGGATTTACTGGTTTTTGACCAGGACCTGGATCTGAAAAATTCAATTCATTGCCACTATTTAATGGGATTAGGCTTTTTGGGGCTGGGAAAAACAGATCAGGCAAATTATCATTTTCAAAAAGTATTGGATAAAAATGTAAATCATCTGGGAGCGATAATCCACCTGAAAATGAATGAATTTTTAAAAATGACCTGAGATGATAAATGTGACGACAGCATTAAACATAAATTCAATTTATTTCTTCTTTTACTGGAATAAAAAAGTGAAGGGCTTTTATAGAATCACCGCATCAAAAACTTTCTCAAAGTTGCGTTTCACTTTTTCTTTTGCTTCTTCAAAGTTTACTTTAAAACCCAATTCTTTTTCAATAGAAGTAACTTGTTTGTTTACAATGCCACAAGGAATAATATTATTAAAGTAACTGAGATCCGTATTTACATTTAAAGCAAATCCATGCATGGTAATCCAACGACTGCAACGGATTCCCATAGCGCAGATCTTTCTTTCTTTTCCCAATATTCCGGGCTCAATCCACACGCCTGTTTCACCTTTGCTTCTTTCGCCTTTTATTCCATATTCTGCAATCGTAAGAATAATTACTTCTTCCAGGCTCCGCATATATTTTCCAATATCTGTAAAGAAATTTTCCAAATCCAAAATGGGATAACCGACAATTTGCTGCAAGCCATGAAAGGTAATATCCCCGCCCCTGTTGGTTTTGAAGAATTCAATTTCCTTCTCTTCCATTTCATTTTCGTTTAGCAAAACATTCTGCATGTGACCACTTTTTCCTAAAGTATAGACGGGAGGATGTTCACAAAAAAGAAGATGGTTCGAGGTTGAAGGTTCAAGGTTCAAGATTGAAGGTTGAAGGCTGGAAGTTGAAGGTCCATTACTCATCGCCTTCCTCAATTCTGATTTTATATCCAGGTTTTTTTTAACCAGTTCTTCCTGGTAATCCCAGGCTGCTTTATAATTTATAATTCCCAGGTCTTCAAAAATGATACGCTGTTTTTCCAATGCAAAGATTTTAATTTGCAAAGATAAAGAAAGGGCCGGAAGGCCGAGAGCGAAAAGCTCAGGGCGAATGAATGAAAGAATTTATTGAATTATTCAATTATTGAATTATGGAAGAATCATTTGAAGAGAACGAAGAACTTTTTGAAAGAGAAACGATCATTTGTGCCAAAGGTCAGGAACCAATGCGCATTGATAAATTTTTGATGGGAAGGATTGAAGGGGCGACAAGAAATAAAATCCAGCAGGCGATAGAAGCAGAAAGGGTTTTGGTAAATGAGAAGCCCATAAAATCAAATTACAAAATCAGGCCTGAAGATAAAATTGTTATTTATCAGACTTATTTGCCCGAAAGCAATGTCATTGTTCCTGAAGATATTCCTTTCAAATTTGTGTATGAAGATGAGGATGTAATCGTGATTGATAAACAGCCAGGAATGGTTGTCCATCCGGGAAGCGGGAATCCCGGCGGCACTTTGGTGAATGCGGTGGCGTATTATTTAAAACAACAAAATCCTGAAATCGATGAAACAGAACTATCCAGGTTTGGATTGGTTCACCGGATAGACAAAAATACTTCAGGGCTTTTGGTAATGGCAAAAACAGCGATAGCTATGACGCATCTTGCCAAACAATTTTTTGACCATACCGTTTATCGTCGTTATGTGGCTTTGGTTTGGGGTGATTTTGAAGAAGAAGAAGGAACCGTAATTGCACATGTCGGGCGGCATCAAAGATTCAGGAAAATTTTTGCTGCTTATCCTGAAGGCGAACATGGAAAAGAAGCGATTACACATTTTAAAGTGTTGGAAAGATTTAATTATGTAACACTTGTAGAATGTCGGTTGGAAACTGGTCGTACCCATCAAATCCGCGTTCACATGCAATACATTGGTCATCCGCTTTTTAATGATGAAACTTATGGCGGGGATAAAATTGTGAAAGGAACAGTATTTACCAAATACAAACAATTTGTAGAAAATTGTTTTGCTCTTTGCCCGCGGCACGCCTTACATGCACAGCAATTGGGTTTTATTCATCCGGTTACCAAACAGGAAATGAGATTTGAAAGTGCATTACCCGATGATATGAATGCAGTGATTGAGAAATGGAGGAATTATAGCGGTAGCAGGAATATTTGAATCAAACATTTAATTGCAAATTTAGAAAACAATTATCTCATTCTCTTAAGCATTTATCGTTACAAAAAGGATATTAGTAAGAGAAAGTACTATTGAAGGTTTATTTCACAAAATCAAACAGCGTAGCCGTAAAAACGCCCCTTTCCCTTTTCTTAAAAATCGCTTTCCAGTTACCGTTGTATTTTAAGAGTGCGGGAACTAATAAATTGCCAACTTTCGCCATCTGAACTTCCATATCTACACTGAAATCATAAACGCCGGCATCATAACTCAAAGAATAATTGCGCGCTACTATTTCATAAGTTTTTTCATTAAACCAGGTAGTCATTTCATCAATAACCACATCACTTTTTTTATTGTTTTTTACCTTGATTGAAAATACATAACAGGGAATGGAATCATAACTTTTGTAATCAATAT
>DATILZ010000485.1:0-2347 GCA_035475995.1 Hanamia sp.
GCAGGAGGAGCATTAAATCCTCTGGCTGTTTTCAGAAGTCAAAAAGTAAGAGAAGAATTAATTAGGGAAAGAGGATTGAAAACGGTAGCTACTGGTTTGTAGTGATCCGACCGGCATTACGCGCTTAACCATAATAAAAGGAAATCCATTGGATAGATAGCAGACAATATGAAGCAACCTGTAATAGCAATATTTGATGTGGGTAAAACCAATAAAAAATTATTCCTCTTTGATGAAAATTATAAAATAGTTTTTGAACGCTCGGCCCGTTTCTTTGAAACAACTGATGAAGATGGCTTTCCATGTGAAAATTTAGAAAGTTTAAAATCATCTGTATTTGATTCTCTTCATGAGGTTTCACAGTTAAAAGATTTTAAAATAAAAGCGGTCAATTTTTGCAGCTATGGTGCAAGTTTTGTTTACCTGAATGAAGAACAGCAGCCATGTGCGCCATTATACAATTATTTAAAAGAATATCCTGAACAATTAAAAAATCAATTCTACAATACCTATGGAGGCGAAGAAGAATTTTCATTTCGTACCGCATCTCCGGTGTTAGGAAGCCTCAATTCCGGAATGCAATTGTACCGGATAAAATATGAAAAGCCGGACATTTTTCGACAAATAAAATATGCACTTCATTTGCCTCAGTATTTAAGTTTTCTAATTTCTTCAAATCTTTGCAGCGATATTACCAGCATCGGATGCCATACAAACCTTTGGGATTTTCATAAAAACGAATATCATTATTGGGTAAAAAAGGAAGGTATTCTTGAAAAACTTTCGCCAATTGTTCCGTGTGATAAAGTTGTTCCCTCAACCTTACCTACCAGCAATTATCCGGTCGGCATTGGCCTTCATGACAGCTCTGCTGCCTTGATTCCATATCTTGTAAATTTTCAGGAACCATTTATCTTAATCTCCACGGGCACATGGTGTATTTCTTTGAATCCTTTTAATCATTTGCCATTAACAAAAGAAGAACTTAAAAATGATTGTCTATGTTTCATGACCTATGAAGCTGAGCCGGTAAAGGCTTCCCGGCTGTTTGCAGGAAATGAGCATGAGCAACAGGTAAAAAGAATCAGTGAGCATTTCAATCAAAGCATGGTGCGATACCGGATGATGGAATTTAATCGGGAAATAATTTCAAAACTTCAGAAAGAAAATATTTCCGGAAATCCCGAAGGCAATAAAATAAGTTTGAAAGCTTCTTTATTTGCAGAGAGAAACCTGGATGATTTTGCAAATGATGAAGAAGCCTATCACCAGTTAATGCTCGATATTGTAGCCCAACAATATGTATCCACTCAATTGGTTTTAAAAGGAACGGAAGCGAAAAGAATTTTTGTTGATGGAGGTTTTGGTAAGAATTCTATTTACATGAATCTTCTTGCAGCAAGATTTCCTGATATGGAAGTTTTTGCTGCATCAATGGCACAGGCAACGGCGATGGGAGCGGCTCTTGCGATTCACGATTCCTGGAATCAAAAACCTTTGCCAAATGATATTATCGAACTAAAATATTTTTCAAGCACCCATTCTCCCGTCTGATTTATGTTTGCAAAAGAAAAAAAATCATAATGAAATTTCAATACAATCCAAAATATCCTTCCATAGAAGATTTAATAAAAAAAGCGAAAAGCAGAATTCCACGTTTTGCTTTTGAGTATCTTGATGGCGGCTGCAATGAAGAAGTAAATCTTTATAAAAACACTGCCGAAATTCGTGAAGTGGAGCTGATGCCAAAATATCTTTCAGAGCATAAAGGTTGTGATATGAGAACAGAATTATTTGGACATGTATATGATGCCCCATTTGGAATTGCGCCGGTTGGTTTGCAGGGTTTGATATGGCCTAATTCTCCTGAAATACTTGCCAAAGCTGCATTTGAGCAGAATATTCCATTTGTGTTAAGTACGGTTAGCACCAGTTCTATCGAACGAATCAGTGAAATTACAGAAGGACATGCGTGGTTTCAATTGTATCATCCTGCAGAAGATTCTTTGAGAGATAAAATTATAAAACGCGCAGCAGAACATTGTCCTGTCCTTGTTATTCTCAGCGATGTGCCTTCTTTTGGTTATCGGTCAAAAGAAATAAAAAATGGGCTTGCCATGCCACCACGAATGACGTTGAATAATATGCTTCAAATAATGGGAAAACCAAATTGGGCGCTCAAAACACTTGTTCACGGGCAGCCTTCATTCAAGGTATTAAAACCATACATGCCCAAAGGAATGAACATGCATCATCTTGGCTTGTTCATGAATAAAACATTTGACGGCAGATTGAATGAAGAAAAGGTTTCCGCTATCCGTGATATGTGGAAAGGGAAACTGGTTTT
>DATILZ010000486.1:0-8291 GCA_035475995.1 Hanamia sp.
GTAACGTTGATGAAACCAGGTGTTCAGATTCTTTTCCATCAATTGAAAAAGATTTTATGGAGTTTCCAAAACCATCCATTTCGATATTTAAAACTGCATTTCTGTATTTAAAATTGTTAAGCGTTCGTGTTCCATTAAAAACCTTGGGAACAAATGGAGCAAAAGAAAGATTATCTGGATTGAATTGCATTCCGAATAAAACTTTATAAACCAAACTGATACTTCCTGACAAACTCCAAAGCATATTGCTTGAATTGATTTGTGTGCCTGCATAGTCGCCGTTTTCTGCCACGAAATTTTCTTTATTTGTCAGAAATAAAGCAGCAGGACGATATACAGAACTTATTGCTCTTACTACAGATTCTTCATTCCCTGCTTTCGCTGAAGCCAGCGCCCAGTAAGACTCTACAAAAGGCCAAACCGCATCATTGTGATAAGGTGGAATACCAGGAATCTGCGGATAAATGCAGGTAATACCAAAAGGCGTAACGGGAGTATTTGAAATAACTTTTTCCTGTTTTTCCTTATCGGCTACATCAAAAAATACCGACAATGCTTCTCCCAGCGCTTCAGATTTTGGTGAAAGAATCTTAAAATTTCTACCATATAAATATTGACCAAAATAACCTTTATCATTCTGCCATAAATATTGATTGACTCCTGTTTTAATTTTTGCAGCAACATCATTATATTTTTCAACATCGTCTTTAAAGCCAAGCGCAGCAGACATTTCAGCCAAAACAATATTTGCTTCGAAATGAACTGCATTGGTGCCAAGACATTCTGATTCATAAATATCTGCAGGCTGCATCCAGGTGGGATAAGTTTGCTCGCGCCAGTCTAAAAAAGAAGATTCTCCTTTTACCATTCCTGTTTCCGGATCATGAATATTCTGCAGATCATCATCGATTGAATTTTTAATTACTTCATATGCATATCTCAACCAATCTTTATCACCTGTTACTTTATATACTTCCCAGGCAGCTACAGCCCATATTTCTCGGTCAGTAGAAATCGGATAGGCGCCCCCGGTGCCTGTGTCCTGAATGATTTTCCCATTCTTCACTTTCTTTTTCAAACTGATCATCGCAACTTTTGGTTGCAATATTCCCATTGATAAAATAATGCTGTAGCTGATGTCACGTGTCCAAACGCCGGCCCATTCTTTGCCGGTGCGAAAGGTACTATCTGGTTCTATCGCATTTTGCATTTCTTCCAGAGCAAGATTGTACAAAGCATCAGGCAATACATCCGGCGAATGATATTGAGGGAAAGCACTGATATCTTTTGATAATTTCCAGGAATTCGCCGTTTTATTTTCATCCGGATTTTGATTCAACGTTAAAGTGATTTCGTAAATTCCGTCTTTATTATCATCAGTCAATTGCAGATCTTTATGCGAATAGAGGTTATTAAAATCCCAGGTAAGTGGCGCTATGTTTCCTGCAACAAAAACCCCTTTAAAATCATCTTTATAAATTTTCTTTCCATCATAAGTTGTATAAAACCCCTTGTCCTTAAAAGCTTTCAGCACATCGTTCATGTCAACGCGCAGCGTTAGTTTTACATCTTTTTTTAAATATTTCCCTGCCACAACCTTTGTTGAATCAACAAACTGATCGCCGAATTTTATAACCGGTGTTTCATAATTTCCATTTCCACCTGCACAAATAATTGAATTATCTTTTCCGGAAGGAGCGGAATTATCCGCACCATTGATACTAAATTTAAACTTTACTTCAGGGCTTATATATGCATTTGCTAGGCTTTTGTAATTGGATACAATTTCAGTTGCGGAAATTGCTTTTGCAACAAATGTATCCTGCACAATACTATCCCGGTAAAGAGAAAATTCTTTTGATTGATAGATGACATTCTTGTTATTCATCACCTTACAACCAATAAGAATTGTACCAATAATAAAGACGAGGAGAATATTTTTTTTCATGAAGAAAAATTAAAATATGAGTCTGTTTGAAACATCAATATTCGATTACAATCATATCCCAATATTGCAGGGAAGGAAGTGTAAAAGTTACCGGGTTTCCTGATTGGGTAAATTTCAAGATTTCCGGAAGCTGTCTGTCCGAAATATGAAGGTATCATAAAAATTGAAATACCTGCACAAGCACTGCGTATGAATCATATTGCCCAGCGATTAAAGATTGCCTTTATTTCTTCTTTTGCTGTAAATTCAATTGATCCGACAAAATCGGAAAGACAATGGATCGCATACAAAAAATCTTCCTGGTTTTTGCCAAGCGGTGAAAAAAGTATTCACTACAATTTTAAAGATATTTTCAAAATTCCTTTAATCATCATCTGAATCTTTTCTCTCTTTTTTGGAAACTGTCAGATGTTTCGGATACGGTGTATTTCCTTTGGAAGCAAACCATAGTATGCGATTGAGAAGGTCATCATTTCCACCATCAATATGGTCAAATTCCGGCAAGGATGATAAAACGGTAAACTTTTTGGCTTTTCCGGATAATGAAGCCGCGCTTTTATTCATTTCATTTAATGGAATGATATTTTTTTCAAAAGAATAGGTTTGATTATCAGGCTTTCCGGTAAAACAATCAAACATGGGTAAAGCTGTTGCATCCATCACATTCATGGGAGGTATGCCCAATATTTGTTCAATGGTCCGGACTACACAAGTTTGATTATAATTAGTATGCACTGTTTTTTGCAAACGCGAGTAAGGACTGATAACAAATCCTGTTGTGCGATAAGCAGACACATGATCCCATCCATCCTGTGAATCGTCTTCTGTAATAAAGACTACTGTTGAATCCCAAAAACGACTTTTGGTAAGCGCTTCAATGATTCTTCCGAGCGCCAGGTCGTTATCTGCAACCATTGCTCTCGGTGTAGGAAAACCTTCTCTCATTCCGGATGTATGATCAAGCGGAAGAGCAAGGATCATCAGCTGAGGCAACTGATCCCCAGGTTCTTTTTCAATTTCATCCAATTCTTTTATAAAAGCATCTGCACGCAGCTGATCAGTAAAAACATGCCCGTCGTAACAAGGATAATCCACAGACATAATTGGCCTGACCCTGGAAATGGTGCTGGTATTTTTAAAATCAATTTTTGCCCCATCCAGGTAGGATTGATAATTCTTTGTCCAGTTCAGATCTTTACTAAATACAGGAGAACACGCTTCTCCATAAATTCTTACAGTTTTACCATGATCTAAAGCATTATTCCAAAGAAAACCTTTTTTATTATAAACCAGTGCATCGGCCAATACATGCGGATAACTGCGAAACCATGCTCTTACATTTTTTTCTACATAATCAGTAACGATTGCAGCATCTGTCCAGGAATGCCCTTCGGCAGAAGATTTTCCCGAAGCATAATAATTATCCAGCAGCAAATATTCTTTAGCCAGTTTGTGTTCATTCGGTGTTACATCACTACCATAGATACATAAGGATGAGTCGCCGTTGCCCTCCTTCATATCTCCTAAAACCTGGTCATAAGTCCTGTTTTCCTTGATGATATAAACGACATGTTTAAAAACTGACGGTTCGCCAATCCGCTCAGGTACAGGTTTTGGAGAAATTTCTTTCCTTGGCAAAAGAGCTGATATTTTTGTACGAAATATTAAGTTGGCATCTTCTACCCTTTTGGTATAAGAATTCAAAACGTTTTCAGCAGGCAAAGAAATAATAGAGATTGTCGCTTCCTGGTGGTGGCTGTTGTATGCCTGCGTTTTTACTCTCGCTCCTTCACCTTCCAGATTAGAAACATATAGTTTACTTTCAGATAAAGCGAGTCCTGCAGGGTAAGCTTCAGTAGGAATAAATCCTTTTATGCTGGAAACTCCTTTACCTGTTACAGAAGAATTTTCTCCAAGACTTATTACAGCAACTGCATTATCCATTCCATTTGAAACATACAAAGTATTGCCGGCATCGTTAATAGCAAGTCCATTGGGCGAATCACCAATTAATTCGTTTGTAGCTGAAAGGCTGACAGAGATAGAATCTACGACATTATTGGTACTGGTATTAATAACTGAAACATTATCGCTGTTTCCATTAGCCACATAAACAAATTTCTGGTCTTTACTTGCAATTATTGCATTAGGATGCAGTCCCACTTTAATTTCCGTTTCTACTTTTCCTGTTTTCAGGTCAATAATACTTACCGTGCCCGAAGAAGTGGCACCGGTTTTAGGTTCAATATACACATTGCCATAAGGAATGCCTGCAGTTTCCCTGTTATCGCCCGCTCCGGTAGCTACCGGCACAGAACCAGCCCAGTTTGTTACATAAGCTTTTTCAGAAGTTAATGCAATTCCAAAAGGCGCCATGCCGGTTGCTGTTTGCCAAATAATTTTATTATCGCTTAGCCTTAATTTTACAAGCTGGCTGTTGCCATTTAAAACCACATATAAATAAGGTTCTCCGCCTTCGTTATTCAAGGCGATATCATTCGGCAAAGACATGGGTGCAGGAGCAACTGCTACAAAAGGAATTGAATTAATCATTTCAGCTTTCTTCCCGTTCCATGACGCTTCCATTATTGATGAAACTTTGGTTCGTGGATTAGCAGCGCCCCACAATACTTTAATTCCATTCTGATCTTCAAAAACTTTTAAGCCGGAATAAGTGCTCATGAAACCATTATTTTCGCGATAATCCAAATGATCTATCAGTTTATTTTTGTTTACATCTATAAAAGCCAATCCATATCTATCTTCCACAACCAATACTTTTTCACCTGGTAATAAAGCACAATCGAGGCTGTGATTTTCAAGTGAAGTATTGCCAAAACGAATTACAGTTCCGGCAGGATGAATAAAGCGATTGTAAGGCATTAAAATGGAACTGTTATCCGGCGTTAGAGTAGTATCATCATAGCTACTGTGATAACTTTCTCCTGAAGTTACCGTGGATTTGTAAATGCGGGTAGATTTACAGGACGTAAAACACAGGAAGGAAAAAACGACAAAAATGCGAAAAGAATTACTGAGAAGAAGTTTATTCATGCTTTTAAGATTATTGCTTTTGATTGGCGGTAAATTTACCTGATTATTTAAAAACTAACAGATTTATATCCTTTGCACGCTTTATTTTAATTATAATTCTTTCAAGGTTGCAATAGATATTAAGAATCGTGCTTCTTGTTTTACTGTATCTGCAAATAATATCAATTTTACCAGACTATCCGGCTGTCGTTTTCTCATTTGATTTTTTTTATTTTCAGCGTTGTAATTATTAGCTTTACTGACAGAAGTTTATGATGAGAAGATTCTGATTCTTAGGAAAATTAAAAAAATTTTTTTTGTAAGGCAACCATTATTGCGGCAATACCGATTTATGAATTGAAATCTATGGATTTGTTAACAGCAAAAGAACTAAACGAACATATCAGAGGCTGCACTCTGAACCGGAGAGAGAGTCAGAAAAAAATTTATAACTCTTTCTACAGTTATGGCATGGCTATTTGCGACCGGTACACCAAAAGAAAAGAAGACGCTATAGAAATCTTTAATGATAGCCTTCTGAAGGTATTTAAAGAAATCCATCGTTATACGCCTTCGTATTCGGATGAAGTAAATTCTTTTAAAGGATGGATCAGAAAGATCCTTATTTATACTGCCATTGATCATTGCCGCAAAAACAATAAACATTATTTTTCTGCCGAACTTGAAACGTCTATTGTTTACATTCCACACAATGAGGAAAGTGCTTTTGACAAAATCTCATATGATGAGATTATCCGTGCCATTCAACATCTTTCTCCTGCATACAGGACAGTTTTGAACATGTTTATCATCGATGGATTTAGTCACGAAGAAATTGCGAGGCAATTGGATATTTCAATAGGAACATCTAAATCAAATCTTTATAAAGCGAGGCAACAATTACAGAAAATATTAAAAACAGAAAATAAAATTTTAATAGCGAAAAATGTTGGATGAAGAAAACGATAAAACAATAAAAGAGGCTGCTGAGCATTACCATCCTGAGTATGACGATACTGCCTGGAATAAAATGGAACACTTGCTGGATGAACATCTTCCGGTGGAAAAGGATAGAAAAAGATTTCTTTTACTGATTCCATTGCTTTTGTTTACCGGTTGTTTTTTGTTTTTATTTTTATACAATCCGGCAACTAAAACAGAAGCGCCGGAAATCGTAGTATCATCTAATAAAACTGAAAAAGCAATTGATAAAAATTCCGGCAATATTTCTACCCCGAAAACTTCTTCAGCCAGTATTAAAAATCCGGCTATCGGCAACAAAGGAAACAAGCCGATTGAAAACGATGACATAAATTCTGTGGATGGAAAATCAGAAAAACCAAAGCCAGTTGCATCTTCTGCAACGACTGGCAATCAGAATGAAATTTCTGCTTCTGAAAATGACATCAGCTACAAACAAAATACAAATAAATCGACCGGGAGAAATATTGGAGATAGTTCAAATCCGGAAAAAACAATTCATCCGGACGAACCTGATCGTTCAACTTTTTCAAAAGAAAATAATAAACCGGGAGAAAAAAAATCTTTGAGCGAAAAGGATACTCTTTCAAAAAATAATATTTCAAAAAGCGACAAGCTTCTGCCTGGAAAAATCAGTAAAAAAGCAAAAACATCCTCTAGTGGATTTGCAAATAATTTTGGAGTAAGTGTTTCTGCAGGCCCTGATGTAAGTGATGTATATCACAATACCATTGGTAAATTAACCATGGCTTACGGTGTAGGATTGAGCTATGATATTTCTAAAAAATTAAGCATCCGGACTGGTTTTTATTTATCAAAAAAGATTTATTCTGTTGGGGCCGATGATTATAAAATGCCAGCCGGCACTATCGGAAATTATGAGTATCTGCAAAATGTAGAAGCAAATTGTAAAGTGTATGAAATACCTGTGAAAGTGGACTACAACTTTAGAAAAATAAAAAATCATAATTGGTTTGTTTCCGCAGGCCTTTCTTCCTACCTGATGAAAAAGGAAACATATGATTATTATTATAAAACACCAGGCGGTGAACTTTATAACAAGGATTGGAGTATCAGCAATAAGAACAAACACTTTTTTTCTGTTCTGGATATCTCCGGCGGTTATGTATATTCTTTCAATCCCCGAATTTCACTCGCCGCAGAACCTTATCTAAATCTTCCCTTAACAGGTATTGGTGCAGGCAAAGTAAAATTAAACAGTGGCGGAATCTTATTTACCCTAAAAGCAAAACCATTTAAAGGGAAAACAAAATAATAGTTCGATCGTTTCAGGATAATAAAATGTTGGAAGATCAGGCTTTCATTTTATCAAAATTGAATGTCGATTGATAATTTAAAGTATTTTTCTTGCAAAAAAACTTCAAAATATTGAACATTAGATCCTCGCAATTTTGCTTTTTTCAGGCAATTCAATTACAAACGTGGCACCTGAATTTGAATCACCAAAAGCAGTAAGGTAGCCGTTGTGTTTATCCACAATTTTTTTGCAAATTGACAATCCGATTCCGGTGCCTTCATATTCATGATAGCTGTGAAGCCTTTTAAAAACCATAAAGATCTCTTCCGCATATTTTGAGTCAAAGCCAATACCATTATCAGAAACGGAGATTTTATAATCCGGCACTCCATTACTGTATCTTTCTGTCATTTTAGAATCTAAAGAATCTATATTTTCAAAAGTTATTTTGATCACTGGTTTCAGGTCTTTTCGTTGAAATTTCAGTGCATTACTAATAAGATTGTAAAATAACTGGCGCATTAATTCCGGTACAGCCCAAATGACTGGAAGTGTATCCAGGTATATTTCAGTATTGCTTCTTTCTATATCGACATCCAGTTCATTGATTACCTCTTTTACCAATTGATACAAATCCACTTTTACAAAATCGGCAGAGTTTACAGAATGCTTTGAAAAATGCAGCAAATTATTGATCAGCAGTTGCATTCTTTCGGATGATCTGCTGATCTTGGCAAGATATTTTTCTACTTCTTTATGATCATTTTTTATGGTAGTTATTTTATCACTAAAAACCCTGATCTTTCGTAAAGGTTCCTGCAAGTCATGGGAAGCTACATAAGCAAACTGATCCAGTTCTTCATTTACCATCTTCAGATGCAGATTGTTTTCGGTCAATTGTTTATTTAACAGGTTTATTTTTTCCTGCGAACGCTTTCCTTCCTCAATTTGTTTTTGCAAAGATTTATTAGCTGCAAGTAATTTTTTTTCATGGTTCAGCAATTGATCATTCTTGCTGTAAAGATCAACAAAGACGCTTACTTTGGCACGCAGCAATTCGGGGTTTATCGG
>DATILZ010000487.1:0-8785 GCA_035475995.1 Hanamia sp.
TTGGCAAATGGGGATTAGGCGCTCCAATGACTGCCGGAGAACCAAACAACCAGGGATTTGATTATTTCTATGGATCGTTGTGTCAGCGGCAGGATCATCAGTATTACCCTGCCCATTTGTGGGAAAATATTTTTCGCGTTCCATTAAATAATAAGGTGCAGGATCCAAATATTAAGTTTCCTGCCGAACTAAATTCAGAAGATCCTGCAAATTATAAGACTTATAAGCAAAGAGACTATTCGCCGGATTTCATGCTGGATGCAGCTTTGCGTTTTTTGGATTCTGTTAAGAACAAGCCGTTTTTTCTGTATTATCCCAGCCCGCTTCCGCATGCATCGATGCAGGCGCCGGAAAATCTGGTGGAATATTATCATAAAAAATTTGGCTATGAAAAACCATTCCCCGGCGGAAGTTATGTTCCTTGTCTTTATCCTCGTGCTACACGGGCTGCAATGATCACGTTGCTAGATCAGCAAGTGGGTGCGATCATTAAAAAACTAAAACAGGAAGGAGTATATAATAATACGATCATCATATTTTCCAGCGACAATGGTTCGTCGAATGAAGGTGGCGCAGACTGTAAATTTTTTGACAGTAATGGTCCTTTTAAAAATGAATTCGGATGGGGCAAAGGTTTTCTATATGAAGGTGGCATTCGTATGCCATTAATTGTTTCATGGCCGGGTAAAATAAAAGAAGGAAGCAAGAGTGAAATGATCAATGCCAATTGGGATTTTTTACCTACCGTTTGCGAAATCACCAATATAAAACAGCCGAAAAATATTGATGGCATCAGCTATCTGCCTGCATTATTGGGCAAAGAAAAAGAGCAGGTTCATCATGATTATTTGTATTGGGAATTTCCTCAGTACGGAGGCCAGCAGGCGGTTAGAATGGGTAAATGGAAAGGCATCAGGATGAACATTATCAAAGGCAATCTGAAAATTCAGCTTTATGACCTTAACAATGACATCCGGGAGCAGCACGATGTAGCGAGCGAACATACTGAAATCGTAAAGCAGATGGAAGCGATCATGAAAAAAGAGCATCATACTCCGGATGTGGCTTCATTCAGAATGGAAACCGTAGAGGATAAAAATTAACTTACCTGCTTCCGGATCGAACTGTTATTTTTCTTCATCTTCAACCGTTACTTTTTCTATTACTACTTTCAAATCTGAAATGCTTACGGTAATTGGAACAGCACCAACCTGCACTATCGCTTTCTTTCCACGAAGATCAGTTACGATTCCTACCTGTCGGTTTGTGATCATAATTACTTTATCACCTGGTTTTATGGGTTCATTTGTCTCAATATATTTACTATCAATTTTCTTCTGTTTTTTCTGGAGGATCTGTTTTTCCGGTTGCTTGAAAAGCAATGCCTGAATCGTTTTTATCACCTTACTTTTATCATCTGTTTTTTTCCATTCTATCAAAATAGATTTTAATTTGCGGTCCATTTCTTTGAGATAAACATACTTTGCTTCATTGATTTGATTTTGCTCTTTCAGTAATTCTATTTGCTGTTTGTGTTTTTCTTTTTGAATCACTTGCTGCATTTCTTTTTGCAGCTTTTCATTTTCTTTCAGCAGCTTATCAAGCTTCTTTTTTTCCGATTGGATTTGTTGCATATCCTGCTCGGTACTGTTTAGTAATTTGTCAAGGGAGAAATGGTTTTCATCTACTAATCTTCTTGCTTTATCGATCAGGTATTGCGGCAGTCCGATTCGTTCGGCAATGGAAAAAGTGTAGGAACTACCTGGCTTTCCGATTGCAAGCTGATAAAGTGGTTTCAGGTTTTTTTCATCAAAAGCCATTGCCCCGTTGATGATTCCATTCACTTTATTTGCCATTACTTTCAGGTTAAGGTAATGCGTTGTTACAATTCCAAAAGCATGTTTTTTTGCAAGTTCTTCCATGATCACTTCTGCAAATGCACCGCCGAGATTTGGATCACTTCCACTGCCCAGTTCATCAATAAAAAACAGCGTTTTCCCATTCGCATTTTCCATAAAATATTTCATGTTGATCAGATGCGATGAGTAAGTGCTTAATTCAAACTCGAGGCTTTGAGTATCACCAATATGGATCATCAGTTGTTTGAAAATTCCAAATTCACTATCCTTGTCGCACGAAACCAGCAACCCGCTTTGCAACATCATTTGCAATAAGCCAACGGTTTTTAAAGTGACGGTTTTACCACCGGCATTTGGTCCGCTGATTACCAGAATCCTGTTCTTTTCGTCTAAAGAAAGATTTACCGGAATGGTAGGTTTTTTTAATTTTTCATTGTAAATAAAAAGAAGTGGATGAACTGCATTTTTCAAATTTAAAATCGCCTTATCATGAAGTGCGGGAAGATGACCGCTATAATTCAAAGCCAGCAGTGACTTGGCTCTTATAAAGTCGTACTCGCCAATAATTTCATGATATACCAGCAGCAAAGAATGATAAGTGCGCATCCTGGAGGTTAGTTTTTGAAGAATAATATTTACTTCTTTTCGCTCCTCATTTTCCAACGAAAAAATATCATTATTCAAATGAGTGGTTTCTTCCGGTTCGATAAACGAGGTACGGCGGCTATCGCTTTCTCCATGTAAAATTCCTTTCACCATTCTTTTTTGCTCTGCAAAAACTGCCAGCACTTTTCTGCCATTCATAAAGCTTTCTTCAATGTCTGTCAGGTAACCTTGCTTTTTTAATTTGCTTACGATCCGGTCAAAAACTCTTTTCAGTTCTGCTCTTTTTTTATACAAAGACATCCTGATGGAAGCCAGCTTTTCAGAAGCACTGTCTTTCACGATCCCATATTCATCGAGGATTTCGTCAATTAATTTTGGAATTGTCTTTTCAAAATAAGTTTGTTCAATAATTAATGCAAGAGAAGGATAAGCAACTTTTCTTTCGGGAGAAAACCAGCGGAATATTTGCTGGATCGCATTAGCCAGTTTTTTTACTTGCAGAAATTGTTCGCCCGAAAGTATGGACGCTTCGATGCTTAATAATCTTAGTTCTTTTGAAAGATTTAAAACCGCATCATCCGGGAAGTACAAATGATTTTCAAAAAGTAACTTGTATTCATTTGTTTGTAAAAGCTGCGGTTCTATAAATTTTTTGTGAGTATGAATCCGTAATTCAAAAGCCCTTCTGCGCGCATATTCCGAGCGGCAATGTGCTGCAAGCAACTCCTTTATTTTATCAAATTCTAACTGATGAGAGGCCGATTCAGGAAAAAGTTTCATGTAATGGTGCTGACGGAAATTTTTTATTGCCTGCAAAAGTAAGATAAACTTTGGTAGGGGCGGGACTTGCTGAGAAAAGCAACAAATAAGCTGAATTTGTATTTTCAGTTCTAAAATATCTTATTATTCAATTATTTTATTATTGGATTATTCGTGAATTCTGAACTTTTCTAAAAAGTGTAAACAATTAAAACAATTAAAACAATTAAAACAATCAAAACAATCAAAACAATCAAACAATCTAATCCATCTTCTAATCCATCAAATCTTCCATTATCTTTTTGGTGTTTTCGAAACTGGTGTGTTGAAAAGCCCGCATTCCTACTTTTTTGGCCGCTTCCACCAGCATGAAGCGATCATCGAAATAAATACATTCTTCAGGCTTGGCTTGTGCGATTCCAAGCGCAAGAAGAAAAATGCCGGGATCTGGTTTTCGCATTCCTACTTCGCATGATGAAATAAAAGCATCAAAAAAATCATGCAGTTTAAATTTATTGATACGATATTCATTTAATTCGCGCGGTTCATTATTAATGGAAATTACCTTAATATTTTCATGCTTATTTTTCCAGTTAATCATCCATGGAAGCATATCCGGCAGCTGGACAGATTGAGCATACATAAATTGCTTGAATTCTTCCCTGCTAAAATCTCTTTTTTCTGTGAAAACAACTGTATTCAGATAATCCTCTAAAGTGATTTTCCCCATTTCATAAACATTAAAAATAAAATCGTGCAACAAATCCATCTCTTCATAATTGAGATTGAATTTTTTGGCAGCAGCCATTCTGGATAAATGCCCCCATCCGTTTGTAAGCAGTACTCCGCCTATATCTGAGAATAAGATTCTGATCTTTTGTTTCATATTTTTTGTAAGGTAAAAAGAAATTTTTTTTTGTTTGTGATGGAAAAATTTGTCTTAAGCGTTGTTTTTAGAAAATAGAAAAGAAAGGTTTTTTTAATAACAATAATAACAAATTGTAAAAAAAATTTCAACTATTCTTTATTTCTAAATTCTTTATTTTTTGAAGCCTCCTTTCAAATCTTTCTGCAGGAACATATCTTGCATTTAAAAAAGCCATTATTAATTCTTGTGCTGCAGCAAAACCAGTCACTCTTCCGCCAAGGCAAATGAGGTTCATATCATCATCCTCCACACCCTGATGTGCGGAAAAATGATCATGGATCAATGCGGCTCTTACTCCTGCAATTTTGTTTGCGGCAACAGCTGCGCCCACACCGCTTCCACAAATAGCAATGCCACGATCTACAGTTTTCTCTGCCACTGCTCTGCTCAACGGAATTACAAAATCAGGAAAATCATCTGCATTATTCAATTCAAAAGCGCCAAAATCTTTTATTTCAAACTGCTGCGCTAATAAAAAGGGCAACAGGATGTTTTTTAATTCAAAGCCGCCATGGTCGCAGGCGATGCCAACTTTCATTGTACTCATTTTTAAAATTAATTTTAATTTTTACGCTTACAAAACCAGGAAGGTTTATTAACTCTACTAATTTTATGCGTTGCAAAAAAGTCTTCCTGGTTTTAGTTTGCTAAAAGTAAGCTATTGAAATAAAAAAATAAGATTCATAAAAACCACGAATCTTTTTTCATGCTCTTTTTAACTTTGGGCTTCAAAAAAAACCTTTGTGGTTCTTGGAAAATTAAGATAAAAATAGTTTTGTTTAAAGTTTTAAAAATTATCTTTAAAAAAATGGAATCATTTTCAATATGACAAGAGAAGAAAAGTTTATGAATGAAGCAGTTTTGCTTTCAGAAAATAGCATTAATAATAATGACGGAGGCCCTTTTGGCTGCGTAATTGTAAAGGATGGTAAAGTAATCGGCCGGGGGAATAATAAAGTTACCAGCACAAATGATCCCACGGCTCATGCAGAAATTGTAGCGATCAGGGAAGCGTGTAAAGCTCTTGGAACATTCCAATTGGAAGGTTGCGAAATTTATACTTCCTGTGAACCTTGCCCTATGTGTCTCGGTGCAATTTATTGGGCTCGCCCTGAGGTGATTTATTTTGCAAATACAAGAAATGATGCAGCCGAAATAGGCTTTGATGATTCGATGATCTATGACGAAATAAATGCGAAAATGGAAGAAAGAAAAATTCCTTTGATAAATTTGCAAAGTGAAAATGCAAAGGAAGTTTTTAACAAATGGAATAAAAAAAAAGATAAAACGACTTACTAAAAATTTTTAAAACAAAAAATATTTCCAATAGAGCAAATACACTATTTTCCCCTATCAATTTTGTGTATGCTTTTCCCCATAATATTCCACACATCATCTTAAATTAAAACTCATGTCAGATTGCAATTTTAATATACCTTTTCAGGAACCGGTAACTGTTGTTATTGCAAAGGCAAAAGCTGCAATAGAAAGCTATAATGGAACTTTTAATGGCGATGAAACTTCAGGAGATTTTGGAATTACCATTTATGGAAATACTATAAAAGGGGGCTATTCTGTTACCGGACAGGTTCTAAATCTAATCATTACACAAAAACCTTTTTTTGTGCCCTGTAGTACAATTGAAAATTTGTTATTGAAGGAAATTTCTAAATAAGGTCTTTTTCTTAAGCAGAAACTTGTTTTTTTGCCAAAAGATGCCGGATTTTCTTCACCATGTCGTTCACCTCAAATGGTTTTGCCATAAAATCATCGGCACCAAATTCATAAATCGCGGTTTCTGCGATGTTTGGATAAGAAGAAAACATGATTACAGGGATATTTCTTGTAGAAATTGAAGATTTCAATTTTTTACAAATATCAAGTCCATCATTTCCGGTAAGAAAAACATCAAGCAGGATTAATTGTGGTTTATATGTCCGCACTCCATCCCATGCCTTGTGCCAATCGGAGTACGCAAATACTTCAAATCCCTTTTTGCGAAGAAGGGATTTTACAACCGTCAGAAGGTCCAAATCGTCATCAAGAATTAGAATTTTAGACATACCTGTGAAGTATCAAAAAGCATGCAATGATTTAATAAATTTTAGCGCGTGAGTGCGACTCTTGAAAAGTGTAAAGACAAATATTTATTTTTTTGCTGAATGCTACGACTGAAAAGGACTTCATCGAAATCGAAAAAGTTTATTCCTTAAAAGTTTTGGTTCAAATTATTTTTCACTTATTTTTGCACTCCTTTAAAAAAAGCCGGTAGCAAAGAAGATAATTTTTTACTGAGGTTTTAGGGAAATATTAAATAACGATTCGGTAGCTCAGTTGGTAGAGCACATCACTTTTAATGATGGGGTCCTGGGTCCGAGTCCCAGCCGAATCACATAAGAGCCTCTGTAAATGCAGAGGTTTTTTATTTGTGTTACAGTAAGCCAACAAATAACTTCTCTTTTGATTTATTTCTCTGAATAATTTATTTTTCTTTCCTTTCTTCTCTGCTATTTTTGCCAAAATCGAATGAATGTTTGAAAATAAAATTGTAGTTATTACCGGCGGTACCGATGGAATTGGAAAAGCGCTTGTCGCAGATTTTTTAAACAGGGGCGCCAAAGTTTCTACCTGCGCCCGTACTGCTGAAAAACTGGAAGAATTAAAAAATGAATTTTTGGGAAAACCTTTGTTTACAATGGTTGCAGATGTGAGCAAAGAAGATGATTGTAAAAACTTTATTCAGAAAACAATTGAAAAATTTAATGCAATAGATGTTTTGATCAATAATGCAGGAATCTCGATGCGTGGAATGTTCCAGGAAACAAGCCTCGAAACCTTGAGAAGAGTGATGGACATTAATTTTTGGGGAACTGTTTATTGTACAAAATTTGCCCTTGATTCAATTCTTGAAAATAAAGGAACGCTTGTGGGAATGTCGTCAGTAGCCGGTTATAGAGGTTTGCCGGGAAGAAGTGGATACAGCGCCAGCAAATTTGCTATAAATGGATGGCTGGAAGCAATACGTACCGAATTGCTCGAAACCGGTGTTAATGTAATGTGGGTTTGTCCGGGATTTACCAAATCCAATATCCGCAATGCAGCGTTGAATAAAGATGCAAAACCACAAGGCGAATCTCCGCTGAAAGAAGAAAAGTTGATGACCGCAGAAGAATGCGCACAACATATCATTAAAGCAATTGAAAAAAGGAAACGAACGCTGGTATTGACTTTTACCGGAAAAGAAACGGTGTACATGAATAAATTTTTCCCTTCGCTGACGGATAAATTAACCCGGAAATTCTTTTTTAAAAACGGAGAATTGATCAAATAATTTTTAGAATAAAAGGCTTCATTCGCTACCTTTAAAAAAATCAGAATCATATTTTTTGAATGGCTTTAATAACACTTACATCGGATATCGGGCGTCAGGATTTTTTAACCGGGGCAGTAAAAGGACAGCTATTTCAGATTAACGCTGCCTTTCAAATCGTAGATATTTCCCACGAATTATCTCCATTCAATTATCCGCAGGCAGCTTATGTTTGCCGTAATGCTATTAAAAATTTTCCTCCAAAAACTTTTCACATTGTACTGGTAAACCTTTTTGATAAAAGACCGGATCATTTATTATTTATTGAACATAATGAGCAATATATCGGCTGCGCTGATAATGGATTAATTACGATGATCCTTGAAGAAACTCCGCAAAAAATTGTCGCCCTTTCTTTAGATCCTTCCCAGCAAAAAAATACTTTATACTGTTCAAAAATTTTTGCAAAAGCTTATCAAAATATCCTCAATGGAAAAACGATAGAAGAATGTGGAGATCCGGAAGTTTCGATAGAAGTAAAGAATCCTTTGCGTCCTTTGCTTCGCGAAAAATATATGGAAGGGCAGATCATTTTCATTGATAATTTTGAAAACGTAATTATCAATATTACCAAAGAAGAATTTGAAGAGCAAAGGCGCGGCAGAAGTTTTAAAATTGTTTTTAAACGCGATGAAATCATCGAAAAAATAAGTGAGACCTATGCCGATGTTCATGAGAGTGAAAAACTGGCACTGTTTAATTCAGCTAACTATCTTGAAATAGCGATAAACAAAGGAAATGCCGCCGGCTTGTTTGGACTGGAAGGGTATAATGAAAAAGTAAATGTTCAAACACAATACATGCAAAACAGGTTACTTTATCAGACGGTAAAGATTTATTTTGATTAACTTCATATTTCACCAAATTAATTATCATGAAAAAATTTTGTTTTGCCTTCTTATTCTCTGCTTTTTTAACCATTTCTGCATTTTCACAAATACGAATGCCGGCGCCTTCACCAACAGAATTTATCCGCCAGGATTTTGGGCTTTCTTCCGTAGAACTCACTTACAGCAGGCCTTCGCTGAAAGGAAGAAATGTTTTTGGAAGCGTAGTTCTTTACGATTCTTTGTGGCGAACGGGAGCGAATGGGGCAACGAAAATAAAGTTTAATGATCCCGTAGAAATTTTAGGCCATAAAGTAGATACAGGAAGTTATGCCATTTATACGATTCCTCATAAAAATGGTGAATGGACATTTGTACTCAATAAAGGGTTTAATAATTCAGGCGTGGCTGGTTATAAACAAAGCGATGATGTTTT
>DATILZ010000488.1:0-3338 GCA_035475995.1 Hanamia sp.
TTGAGAAGGCTTTTGAATGATTGGAAGAAATAACAAAGGGTTCAAAATTAAAATCCCAATCTTCACTATTTGTTGGTTTACTGTAAATTGTGCACCAATTCTATGGCATATACTATTCCAGAAATCAGAACCGTAAATGTGATCAGGTATGTAACTCCCTTGCGTGAAGGCGGTTCACTGCCTGCTATTGCAGAAGCGGATGACGGTTTTTTTTATGTAATCAAATTCCGTGGAGCGGGGCAGGGGAAAAAAGCGCTGATCGCAGAATTGATTGGTGCAGAAATAGCACGTGCTGTTGGCTTAAAAGTTCCGGAAATTGTATTTGCAAATCTTGATGAAGCATTTGGACGTACAGAGCCTGATGAAGAGATCCAGGATTTGCTTCGTGCGAGTGTCGGTTTAAACCTTGGTTTGCATTATCTCTCAGGTTCTATCACTTTTGATCCCGCTGTTTCTACAATTGATCCGGAGCTTGCCTCAAAAATTGTGTGGCTTGATTGTCTTCTTACCAATGTGGATCGCACTTCGCGGAATACGAATATGCTGATCTGGTACAAAGAATTGTGGCTGATAGATTTTGGCGCTTCACTTTATTTTCATCATTCATGGCACAACTGGAAAGAGCAGGCTGCAAAACCTTTTTTATTGGTAAAAGACCACGTGCTGTTGCCAGAAGCTTCGGAATTGAATAAAGTAAAGAGTGAATTCAAAAAGATACTTTCCAGGCAATTGATCCATGATATTGTGAATTTAATTCCTGATGAATGGCTGGAAGGGGAGGAGGAGTTTGCATCTGTAAAAGAACATCGCGAAGCATACATTGAATTTTTAGAAACAAGAATAGCACATTCCGAAATTTTTGTAAAAGAAGCGCAACATGCAAGAGAATCAATTATTTGAATACGCCGTTATCCGGATCGTGCCGCGCGTGGAGCGGGAGGAATTCCTGAATGTGGGGGTAATTCTGTATTGCCGCGATCAAAAATTCTTACAGGCGCTTTATCATTTGAATGAAAAAAGAATCCGCCTTTTCTGTGATGAGCTGGATATAGAAGAAGTAGAGGAATATTTAAAAACATTCAGCCGAATTTGCCGTGGTGAAATCAATGCGGGACCAATAGCCAAACTGCCGATAGCAGAGCGTTTTCGCTGGCTTACAGCAACCAGAAGTACCATTGTACAAACTTCAAAAGTTCACCCGGGATTTACTAAAAATGCAGGAGAAACACTCGATAAGCTTTTCAGGCAATTGGTTTTGTAAGAATAAAAAAATTCGTTTATCTGAAAGAATAAATGTCCCGTTTTCCTATTTTATAAATATCACTCATTCTTTGCCAGTTCATTTATCAAACAAGCGACGAGCGAAGTCCAGCCTGTCTGATGGCTTGCTCCCAGGCCGTTTCCATCATCTCCATGAAAATATTCGTAAAACAAAACAAAATCCTGATTTTCGGGGCGCTGATAAAACCAATTGTGTTTTCCATTTAGTCTTCGTTTTCCTTCTGCATCTTTCTCAAACATACTGATTACTCTTCGTGCCAGTTCATCTGCCACCTGTTTCAGATTCATTTGATTGCCTGAACCAGTTGGCGATTCCACTAATAATTCATCACCATAAAACTCTCCATACTTTTTGATCGATTGAATGATCAGATAATTGATCGGAACCCAGACAGGGCCGCGCCAATTGGAGTTGCCACCAAAAAGATCAGAAGTTGAATCGCCGGGATCATATTGAATGGAATATTCTACATCCTCAAGCGTAATGGTATAATGGTTTTTTTCATGAAATTTAGATAGGGCGCGAATTCCGCCAGGAGATAAGAATTCTTCTTCATTGAGAAGGTGTTGTAAAATATTCTTTAATCTTTCCTGCTGCACCAGCGAAAGCAGAATGGTATTTCCTTCAGCCCGTTCTTCATTCGGCCAGAAAAGATTGTTTTTACGCCGGTAATTTTCTATCCAGTTGCTTCTTTTTTTAAAATCCGGCAACAGCTCGCGTACTTTTTTCTGAATGGTTGAAACCGCAAATAATGTAGTGAGACCTACAATGGATTGAATGCGCAAATGAACGGGACTTGTATCAGTTAATCCCAAAACATCATAAAAAAATTTGTCCTCGTCATTCCATAAACCAAATTGATTCAATGCCTCTGCTATTAATATAAAATGTTCATAAAACTTCGTTGCCATTTCTTCAAATGTATCATCAACCACCGCTATTTCCAAAGCAATATCCATCATATTCAGGGCATACATTCCCATCCAACTCGTACCATCAGCCTGCTCCAGGCGTCGGTTTCCGGGAAGTTCGATGCTGCGGTTGAATAATCCGATATTGTCAAGACCAAGAAATCCGCCATGAAAAATATTATTCCCTTTTGCATCTTTTCGATTGATCCACCAGGTAAAGTTGATTATTAATTTTTGAAAGATTTTTTTCAAAAAGGAAATGTCGCCTTTACCCTGATTTGTTTTTTCGATCCGGTAGATCTGCAACGCGGCCCACGCATGAACCGGCGGATTTACATCACTGAAATGCCATTCGTAAGCGGGCAATTGTCCATCTGGTTTCATGTACCATTCACGCATCAATAATAACAACTGATGTTTGGCAAAACAAGGATCAAGCATGGCCATTGGAATACAATGAAATGCCAGATCCCATGCGGCATACCACGGAAATTCCCATTTATCCGGCATTGAAATAATGTTCTGATTTTTCAGGTGTTTCCAGTCATGATTACGTCCAAAAAGTTTACCGTCATTCACAGGAGTAATGCCATCACTGGTTGTAAGCCATTTTTCTACGTCATAATGATAATACTGTTTGTTCCAAAGCAATCCTGACAAGGCCTGTCGCGCAATTTTTTTCCTGTCATCAGAAATATTCTCAGGAATTATTGCATTGTAAAAATCATTTGATTCTGTTTTTCTGAATGAAAAAATATTCTCAAATCCATCTTCAAATGCATTGTCCATTTCTTTGTCAGACAATCGCAGATAAATGGTTTTTGATTCTCCCGGTGCAATGTCATAATCATAAACAGGAGCAAATTTTGTCCCGTAATTTCTTTTGCGAAGCGCAGCAATATTTTTTCTGTTAATAATTGCGCTATGAAAAGCATCTTTTACAAAAGGAGTTGCATTCGTTTTGCCTGTTACTTTTTTTGTGTTGGTTACATTGTCTGTAAATAAGGTGATTCTCGGTGGCTGAAAATAAAAAAAATAGTTGCCCAATCTTTTATGCGTCGCTTTTACAGTCGTTTTATTTATTGAAGTAATGACAGGCTTTTCTGCGAGATTTTCATTACTCGAACGATTGTAAAACCATAAGG
>DATILZ010000489.1:0-4063 GCA_035475995.1 Hanamia sp.
GCAATCTTTTGCCATTCGCCACCGGAAAGTTCTACCCCATTATTAAATCTTTTACCCAATGCCTGCTTATATTTTCCCGGTAACCGTTGCACTAAAATATCTGCCAGGCTTTGCTTTGCAGAATTTATAATGAGATTTTCATTTTCTTTTTCTGAGATATTTCCAACAGCGATATTTTGCGAAACTGACATTTGATAACGAATGTAATCCTGGAAAATAACACCCACCTGCGTTCTGAGTTCTTCTAAGTCATATTCACTCAGATCGTGTCCATCCAGTAATATTCTTCCTTCCGTCGGCTCATAAAGCCGCGCCAATAATTTTACTAATGTTGTTTTGCCGGCACCGTTTTCTCCTACCAATGCCAATTTCTCACCTGCGTGAAGTGTAAAATTCAAATGCCTGTTTGCCCACCGTTCTGAATTGGCATAGCGGAACCCAACATTTTCAAAAGTAAAACCTTCTTTTATCGGATCAGGAAAAGGAAGGGGATTTACCGGAGGTTTTATTTTAGATTTAATATTGAAAAAATCAAAGAAATCTTTCAGATAAATAGCACCTTGTGATACAGCGGTGAAGCGCGACAGGATGCCTTCCAGAAGACTTCTCAACTGCCGGAATGAACCAGCCAAAAAAGTCAAATCACCAATAGATAATTTCCCGGTTATTGTTTTAAAAATAATAAAAACATAAGCTCCATAATATCCGAGGCTGCCTAATACAGCAAAGAGCGTTCCCCACAGAGAGCGTTTAACAGCAATCTTTTTATTATCCTTATAAAATTTATCAGATAAAAAGCGAAAGCGGTCTGTCAGAAAACCCGACAGATTAAAGATCTTCACTTCCTTGGCCGTCTCATCGCTTGCACCTAAAAAACGCATGTAATCCAGTTCCCTTCTCTCTGGCGTTTGCCTTCTTGTCAACGAATAGTTTTTGTCATTAAAATAAGATTCTCCTGCAAAAGCAGGCAACACGGCAATAAATAACAGCACAAGCAACCACGGATTAAAAACAACCAATCCTGCAGCCAGAAAAGCCATTGTAATAATATCCTGCACCTGGCTCAGCATTTGTGAAAGCAAAATAGTGCGGCCAATAGTTTGCTGCCTGGCACGTTCTAATTTATCATAAAATTCAGAATCTTCAAATTGGTCAAGGTCTAATGTAGCCGCATGTTCCATGATTTGAATCGAAGTATGATTAGAAAACAAATCGCCCAATAAACTATCTACCAGAGTAGTTGCACGGCTGAGCGCATCGGAAAGAATGGCTAACAAAAATTCCACTACCACTAACTGCCACAAATAAGTATGCACTCCACCAGAACCATGGCTTAATAAAACGACCTGATCAATAATTAATTTGCCGACATACAAAATAGCCACAGGCAAAGCCGAACGGGTAATCCGAAGTAGCGCATCCGTTAGAGTAAGCGAAGGGCTGGTTTCCCAGACTAATTTAAAAAACCGGGGAAGATTGTTTAAAGCTGAGAATCTTTCTTTTATGGTAACATCTGCCATTTGTTTATTTTATAAAATTGCCTTTTGGATTGATAGTTATTGCACGCTAAAAAAGCAAAGTTATGTGCGCTACCATTGTTTAAAACGGTTCTACATGCACCAAAACGTTTGTAATCCTTAAATTACTTTCAAGAAGAGCATCTTTTACCAAATGCGCAATGCGATGACCTTCGGTAACACTCAATTTTCCATCTACCTCAATATGAATATCCACGTAATAGTCAAACCCCATTTTTCTTACATAGCATTTTTCTATGCCTTTTACCATAGGGACAGTTCCTGCAATTTCTTTTACTTTCTCAACGATTTCATTCGAAGGAGCTTTATCCATAATTTCTGATAATGCCGGCCTTAGTATTATTATGGCATTATAAAAAATTAGTGCAGATGCAACAAGTGCTGCCCAATCATCTGCGCTTTCATAACCTTTACCTCCAATTATGGCAATAGAAATTCCGATAAAGGCTGCTATCGATGTGATAGCATCACTCCTGTGATGGTGCGCATCTGCTTTTACTGCCTGGCTGTTTATTTTATTACCAACGCTTAAAACATAACGAAACATACTTTCTTTAATAGCAATCACAATCAATAGTATCAATAAAGTAAAGCTTTTGGGTATTAGATGAGGTGTGCCTATATAATTTATTGAATGATAAGCAATCCATGCAGCAGCGGCAATTAAAAAAGAG
The DNA here is from genome assembly GCA_035475995.1 of Hanamia sp. Lineage (GTDB taxonomy): Bacteria > Bacteroidota > Bacteroidia > Chitinophagales > Chitinophagaceae > Ginsengibacter. The sequence goes on from DATILZ010000489.1 coordinate 2,213, forward strand.
AAACGGCAATAGCTGCTAATGGCTCTGCCTTTCCATGCCCATAAGGATGTTCTTCATCTGGTTCTTTTACTGCTATTCGTAATCCCAACCATAATAATCCGGGACTTAAAATATCCGCGCCTGATTCAGTTGCATCTGCAATTAATGCATAAGAATGTCCTAAGTAACCGGAAATTCCCTTTACAAAAATCAGTACAACACTTACCGCAATACCATATAAGGTTGTTCTTATGGCAATAGAAGAAGGATGAATGTCTATAGGATTCATACAAATTTTACATGCTATTAATTGATTAAACATTTTTGTTGAGGAAGCAAAATTAGAGGAAATTAAATTCGAGAATCTTAATCACCGTAATTTCAACTAATTGATGCTATCCTTTTCTCACCTAAGTATAACAATACTAAGAATTTCAATACCATCAATTTCCCCTTTCATTCCCATTCCCGAAATTTCTTCTACGTTTTCTATTTTCACATTTTTGAAAACATCTATTACATCTAAAAAGTTACTTCACTTAAATGAAATTCCATTTCGTGACGGTAAACCTATTCCTCCAAAATATTCATGCATAAGGGCAAGAAATAACAAGAAATATTACAGCGATACAAGCACTGAAAATATAATCATTGACAAAAAAATAGTTATGATTGTAATCGCTATTGCAAAATACATAACTATGGGTGTATAGATTTTTGCAAACTTTGCAATAAAAACTTGTGTTTGTGATTTTCGTGCAGTGGCATCCTGACTATTTCTAAAATTTTTTGAGAGCTTGAAAAGTGCTGTAACTTTTGATTTTAAAAAATAAAAAATAATAAAGACTATAGTGACACTTCTTATGTGCAATCTTTACGGTTAGATTCAAAATAAACTTTCAAATGATTCCAGGGTATGAATTATTGAAGGTAATGACTATCCGTTTTGGAAACAGGAGGTTATGAAATAATTACTTCCAAAAATCATTTAGCTTTTTAGAAGAAAATATATAAGTACAACTATATTATTCTTTTCTTTTCCTGATTTTATCGTTTCAATTCATTTTTATTCCCCTCTTCTACTCCTTCACTTTCCTTCCATTTTCGGATTTTGGTAAAAGGTAATTTTAAAAGATTACCGATCGTTAATTCATTTTTATCAGCATAAACCGGTACGCCGACAATAATTTTATCCTGGTGAATATTCAATCTTACTGTTTGATGAATCCTGTCCCAAAAAGAAAATATGATCGAGAAATTACTGTCTGTTTCCTGCTTTACTATTGAATGATGTATGCCATGCATTCTCGGCGTTACAAAAAGCAGGTTCAATATTTTTTCAAACCGAAAAGGAAGTTTCATATTGCTGTGATGAAATTGGGTGGCCGTTTCAAAAGCAATTTCATAAACAAGAACCACTACCGGAGAAGCGCCAATTAAAATTACGGCTGCTCCCCGAAAAAAAACGGAAGCGATCAATTCACCAAAATGAAAACGGAAAGCAGTGGTTACATCAAGGTCAAGATCTGTATGATGTACCAAATGAAACCGCCACATAAATGGAAGTTTATGAAGAAGGATATGCCAGATATAATTACTGTAATCCAGCAAGATAAATGCGACAGCAAATTTTAGCCAAACAGGCGCAATGTATAAATAATTCAATCCAAAATGCCATTGCTGATTTTTAAAAGCCAGCCAAACCATGATAGGAATAAACAAAAAACGAAGCAGCGCAAAGGATGGAATTGAAACAATAAAATTGATGAAAATTCTTTGCCAGCGGCTCTGCACTCTTCTTCGTAATTGAAATTTCTTTTCAAGAATAAAGAGGATGATGAAAGCTGCCATCAATATTGGCGCACCATAAGT
>DATILZ010000490.1:0-4676 GCA_035475995.1 Hanamia sp.
AAAGATCGTGGAAGCCGATTTCTGGCTTATTCTTTTCCGGTAAAAAATACGAATGATTTTAAAAAAAAATTGCAGGATTTAAAAAAAGAGCATCCGAAAGCAGTACATCATTGTTTTGCTTACAGGATAGGGATTGATGGCAATAATTTCAGAACGAGTGATGACGGCGAACCTTCAGGAACTGCCGGAAAACAGATCTTAGGGCAAATAGATTCAAAAAATCTTATCAATATTTTAATCGTTGTAGTTCGTTATTTCGGGGGAACTTTATTAGGAGTTCCGGGACTAATAAATGCTTATAAAACCGCTTCATCATTGGTTTTGCAATGTACGCCGGTGATGCAAAAAGCGGTTGAAGTGATTTATGAATTACAATTCAATTATACCGAATTGAATGATGTAATGAGGATCATCAAATTGTATAATTGCACGGTTCTAAAAAATGAAATGCAATTATTCTGCAGAATCGAAACGGGCATTCCAAAAAATAAATCAGAAGAAGTATTGTCAGCATTGAAAGAAATACGAAATTTAGAGTTACATCTTTTAGAGTAATATTTAAAACATTCCGTTATGGAAAAGAAATATAAAACCTTTTGGAGTTTTTATCCTTATTATCTGACAGAGCATAAAAATCCGGTGAGCAGAGGTTTACATTTTACCGGAACACTTTTAATATTCATTTGTCTTATTCTTGGAATCATTACCGGCAAGTGGTTTTGGTTTATCATTATACCCCTTTGCGGTTATGGCTTTGCATGGTTTGGGCATTTCTTTTTTGAAAAAAACAAACCAGCAACTTTTGTATATCCACTCTATTCTTTGGGCAGCGATTTTGTAATGTTCTGGCATATTATTACCGGGCAGATAAATGCAAAACTGCGCAATGCTGAAAAGATAATTTCAGTTAAAGGAAATAGTTTTTAAAAGGTTTTGACTACCATATCCAAGCAAAAAAGAAAGTTGTGATTTTATAACAAGATGTCAGAAACATTAATTCATCCGCCACAAACAATTCAGGAAGTTTGGGAAAGACTTCCCGAGGGAACTTTATGCCAAATTATTAATAACAAACTAATTATCAGTCCTGCACCACAAAATCTTCATCAGGTTGTTTTAAATGAAATAAATGTTGATCTCAATACAAAATCTGTTGATTCTTTTTTTTAAACGATAATAAATTTGAACAACAAAAAGATTTAATTGGCAAAATCGATTCAAAAATATTAGGAATTCTTTTTTAAAACATTAATCCAATAAATCCGGTCTTCTTTCTTTTGTTCTCTCAATAGATTTTTCATTACGCCATTCTTCAATTTTCGAATGATTTCCACTCATTAAAATTTCAGGAACCTTCCATCCTCGAAATTCTTCAGGACGCGTATAAACCGGCGGCGCTAATAAATTATCCTGGAAAGAATCCGTAAGGGCGGATGTTTCATCATTCAAAACTCCCGGAATTAATCTGCCTATTGCATCAGCCAAAACCGCTGCACCAAGTTCCCCACCACTCAAAACATAATTGCCAATTGAAATTTCCTTACTAATAAAATGGTCCCGAACGCGCTGATCAATTCCTTTATAATGGCCACAAACAAGGAGCAAATTATTTTTTAAGGATAATTGATTTGCCATTTTTTGATCAAAGATTTCTCCATCAGGAGTTAAGAAAATAATTTCATCATATTCAGTATCTTTTTGCAAAGTTTCAATCGCATTTACCAGCGGTTCTATCATCATTACCAAACCAGCGCCTCCTCCAAATTGATAATCATCTACTTGTCCATGTTTGTAATTCGTAAAATCTCTTAAATTGAAAACGTTTATTTCGAGCAAACCTTTTTCCTTCGCTCTTTTTAAAATAGAATGTGCAAAAAAACTTTCCATTAATTGAGGAACGACGGAGATGATATCTATTTTCATGGAGCAAAGGTAACGACGTTAGTAAGTAGTGCTAAAAGTTTATCAATGGGCTTATAACCTTCATGCTCTCTGGAATTACCCCTCGAAATGTAAAGGTTGTTGCCTACTTGAACCGAAGCCCAACAGAATAGATACAGGTTATGCTGTAGAAGACAGCAACTGCCAGGCTTGCCTATAGATGACTATAGATAAAGCATAGACGGCCTATAGATGAAGTATAGAAACCGGTAGCAAAAACTAGGATCCGGCAGAATCAATACTATGAGACGAAGGAAGTAGGATTCAATTCAACTAAAAGCCTTTAAAAATCATCCCTTAAAGGATTTTAAATTGTTAGTGAGGCTGTATGACTCAAACAACCCATTTATCAAAAGAAGCGAAAAAGATGGATAAAGTCCTTTGTCTCATTCGAGAAAATCATCCAGCTTTCTCTTCTCTTTTTTTGTTGGCCTACCCTGCTTGCTTTGCCGCTTTCCAGTGTTGAAAATAAAAGCGCTTGATTGGGTTTTATCAATAATTTCTTTTGGTGAAAGATCAATATAATGCTTGATGGCTTCTTCATATTTCTGCCGGTTATGCAGCAAAGAGGTCACTTCTATAATCCACTTTTTATTTTCAGTTTTTATTTCATACTGATCCCCGAAAGCCACTGTTTTCGCTGGTTTCACGTTTACGCCTTTACTTTTTACTTTTCCTGAATTGCATGCATCGGCGGCAAGGCTTCTTGTTTTGAAAATCCTGATCGCCCATAAATATTTATCAATCCTTAATTTTTCTTTTTCTGGCATGAAAGAAACTTTTTTAGCCACAAATTACACGAATTAACACAAATTTTTTATGTGCCTGTGTTTATGCATTGCACATCATCAAACAAAACAATTGCAGTAAACGAACAAATAACCGGCATTCTAATTTTCCCGCAAACCTATAAGGTTTTCAAAACCTTATAGGTTTATTACTCCGTTTATGTATTTTTATCGCGAAAAAAATAAAGTATATGACCTGTAAACCCCTACGATTTCTGATTCTGATTATTTTTTCAGTCTGCACTTTTACTTCCTTTTCTCAATTCAGACCAAAGCAAATAAACTGGACCTCAGATGGAAATTCCACGTTAGCAATCAGAGATGGAAACATTGTAAAAACAGATTTAAAAACAAACAATCAAACGATTGTAGTTAAACGGGAACAACTCATTCCTGCTGGTGCCACAGAACCTTTAAAATTTAATATTTACAGTTTCTCCCCTGATTACAAAATGCTGTTGATTTTTACAAACACGGCAAGAGTGTGGAGATACCATACACGCGGTGATTATTGGATTTTGGATTTAAACAAAAATCAACTAACACAACTGGGAAAATCGCTTCCTTCACAATCTTTAATGTTTGCAAAAATTTCTCCTGATGGCAAACAAGCAGCTTATGTAAGTGAGCATAACTTATATGTTGAAGATCTTGCAACCAATAAAATAAAGCCACTAACAGTAACCGGTACACGAAAATTTATCAACGGAACTTTTGACTGGGTTTATGAAGAAGAATTTGGTTGTCGCGATGGTTTTCGTTGGAGCCCCGACAGTAAAAAAATTGCATTCTGGCAGGTGGATGCTACAAAGATCCGAGATTATTATATGTTGAATACAACCGATTCTGTGTATTCAAGAATTCTTCCGGTAGAGTACCCAAAAGTAGGATGGCCGCCATCTCCGGTAAGGATTGGTGTTGTAATTGTTGAGAACGATGATACAAAATGGATGGATGTTCCGGGCGATCCGCAGGAACATTATATTCCAAGAATGGAATGGGCAGATAATTCTTCTCAGGTTGTTTTGCAACAATTAAATCGTAAACAAAACGAGAGCAAGCTTTTTTATTGTGATGTAAATACAGGCGCTGCAAAAAATTTTTATACAGAAGATGATAAAGCATTTATTGATATCAAATCAAGATGGAATGATGATGATCCGACTGGCTGGGATTGGTTAAATGGAGGTAAACAATTTTTGTGGGTAACTGAAAAAGACGGCTGGCGTCATATTTATTTGATTGATCGCGATGGAAAAGAGTCTTTGGTTACCAAAGGCGATTATGATATTGACAATATCAAATGTATCGATGATAAAAATGGATATGTCTATTTTATGGCTTCGCCCAATAATGCCACACAGCTTTATTTGTTTCGCACAAAGTTAAATGGCAAAGGAAAGCTGGAGTCTTTATCGCCGCAGAATCTTATTGGAACACATGATTACAATATTTCTCCTTTTGCCAAATATGCATTTCATACTTTTTCCAATTACAAAACATTTCCTGCATCAGAATGGATCACCTTGCCCGACGGAAAACCATTGAATGAAGAAAAAAGTATTGCGAAAAATATGAGAGTGAATGAGAATAGTAATGTGGAATATTTCAAAGTTACTACCGATGATAATATCACTTTGGATGCGTGGATGTCGAAGCCGGTAAATTTTGATTCAACGAAGAAATATCCGGTTGTATTTTATGTTTATGGCGAACCTGCAGCATCCACCGTTGGTGATCAGTATGGTGCACAAAATAATTTTCTATTTAATGGAGATATGAGCCTTGAGGGATATTTTCAAATTTCTGTTGATAATCGCGGCACTCCTTCATTACGTGGGGCAGAATGGCGAAAATCTATTTATGGACAAATTGGAAGACTGAATATTCATGATCAGGCGATGGCTGCGAAAAAAATATTGGAAAAACCATATTTTGATAAAGACC
>DATILZ010000491.1:0-8040 GCA_035475995.1 Hanamia sp.
ACTGATATCGGATTTTATTGGTTTTTCCCGGATTAAGGATCCCGATAGCTTCGGGAGGTTTCTTTTCAATGGATATTTGGATATTCGATTAATGTTTGTTGAACATCAATCAACTTCTGGAGCAAAGATAATCCGGTACAATGCGGCATGCAAGCGCATTACTGCCTCTTTTTTCTGCTATTGTTTTTACTGCTCAAGTCGTAAAATAACGAAGCCTGTTAATCGTATTTGTACTATTTGGTTTACTTTTTGAGAGGAAGATTAATTGTATAAAAATAAAAAATTTACCGGTACAGCGTTTTAGGAAAAAATAAAAAAAATTGAAAATAGAAATCCGTTTTTTTTGTTTGTTTACGGAATATAACGGTAATGAACAGACGAAAAATAGGCAGGCATTGATTTTGACAGTTAACATAGAATAATTCCTTTTATGAAAAATATCCATTCTTTAATTTCTTTTTTAACGATAATTTCTTTTAATTTACTTTAAAACAATAGCATGAGCGGGAAAAACGAATTACCTGAAGATGAAAATTTCAGCGACGATCCGGAAGAAAATCTTCGCATGCAAAATGATTTTTTGAAGATGAAAATGATGGCTGAATCAGGGGCTATTTTTGGCGGGGATGCAAATCTGCCTCCTGAAATAGAAAATCAGTTTTTAAAAAATATATTGGAATTTGAGAAAGTGAATGCTGAATCGAAACCTATGCGCATTTTTGAAATGCTTGGCAAACCAACTTTTGAGGATGAAAACAATCTTGATACGGTAACATTTCAATCAGAATTTGCCCGGCTGCTCGAATTATTGAATGACTATTCAATCAATATTCATTTTGGCAAAGAAAGAGATGATCGTTTTAAATATAATTTTATTACCAAAGAATTGTTTGATCATGAAACGTCTTTTTTACCTGTAAAAGGGATGATAACTTATTTTAGCTATGAAGAATTTCATCCCGACCATGAGCAGGAGATAACCGATATTACCAATCATTTTTTAAATGATTTTTTTGAAAGGAAACTGAGTAATGATGCGGATTATATCAACAAAGAACTAATTGAACCTGATGGAACCATTCTTTCGCGCGAAGATTTAATCAATCGTTTTTATTCTCTTTATGAGGCAGCAATTGAATTTGAAAGCGTTTCTTTTATTTTGGAGAATGTTGATTTTGAATTAAAAGAATCACACGAACAACCTTTCGGAATGGGCTTTAGCGAGGGCGTTATAAAATACGAAATGATTTTCCAGGACGGAAGCCGAAAAAAAATTTCCGGGCCTTTTAAAATTTATTTAACCCGGGAGTTTGATTCTTGGGGAATTTGTTTTTTTTATCTGGCAGGATATAACCTGCATCAGAAAGAGCAAAAAGATTAAAAACAAAGCCGTTTAAAAAATATCCTTTATCCCTTTTCCTTGGATTCTCTTTGTGATAAAAATAATCCGATCATTACGAATATCACCCCTATAATAGTATAAATGCTGATGATGTCGTTCAGAATTACTGCCGCTATTGCAAATCCAAACACCGGGCACAGAAACAGCCACAGTCCTGCTTTTACCGTATTTCTTTTCAATAGCCATAACCATAATTGAATTGCGAAAATAGACACAAAAATAGCTAGCCATAAAGTGCCTCCCCAAAATTTAAAATCAAAATGGTTTTTATTTCCACGATATTCCCAAAGTGTAAAAGGCAGTAATAAAAGTCCTCCAATAGTTGTTTGCCATCCATTGATCGTTAAAATACTAAGGTTGTTCCATTCTTTGACTGAAAAATAAATAGCGCCGATGGAGTAAGACAACATACTGAACAGCAATAAAGCCAATCCGCTGATAGTGATAGAAGCATCTTTTAGCAAAGGCCAAGAGGCGCAAACCACACCGGCAGTTCCCAGGATTAAAGCGATAAAAATATCAGGCTTTAATTTTTTCTTTAAAAAAAATATTGATGAAAAGCTGATGAATAAAGGGTTTGTAGCAATTGCTAATGCACCAACCCCTGCTGTTACATTTTGCATTGCCACCACATAACAACCTAAATAAATAGTTATATTGAGCAAACCATAAATAGTAATTTGTTTCCATTCCACACCTTTAGGTAATTTTTGCCCGTTTAATAAATGAGCAAAAAATAGCATGATCATTCCAGCTACTGCAAATCTTACCTGCGCAATTACCAGAGGTTGGGAAGAGTTCAGTGCAATTTTAGTAGCAGTAGATGCTGATGCCCACAAAAAAGCAAAAAGTACTCCCGCCGCAATCCATTTATATTCGTTCCTGATTTTGTTTGGTTTTAATTTTTCAAATATAAAAGAGAAAATTCAGCATTGACATTTTCCGACAATTTTTCAATGAAATTACAAATGCATATTAAATGTTTGTTTACTGTAAAGCATTTTAAAGTAAATTGTCCGGTAAAATAAAAAGTATTTTTTTTTAAAGCCTCTAAAATGAAAAATCATGAATAGAAGAATTACTTTCCTGTTATTTATTTTGTTCTTTTTTACAAGCCTCAGTTCATTTGCTCAGGTTAAAGCTTCTGATGGAAATCTTCTTGCGCCCACGCCACCGATGGGATGGATGACATGGAATTATTTTGGTATCAATATCAATGAAGATATTATTCATCAAATGGCTGATCAAATGGTGAAAAGTGGAATGGTGAAAGCCGGCTACGATCACATCATGATCGACGATGGGTGGCAGGGCGGCCGCGATAATAAAAACAATATCATTCCCGATCCTAAAAAATTCCCTTCCGGCATTAAAGCGCTCGCCGATTATGTACATTCTAAAGGAATTAAATTGGGGATTTATTCAGATGCCGCACAACTTACCTGTGCCAATTTTACTGCCAGTCTTGGGTTTGAAGAACAGGATGCAAAAACATTTGCCAGTTGGGGAATCGATTATTTAAAGTATGATTATTGCCATGCGCCATCAGATTCTAATACGGCTAAAATCCGTTATAAAAAAATGGCTGATGCTTTAAGAAACGGCGGCAGGGATATTGTTTTCAGTATTTGTGAATGGGGCGGAAGACAGCCCTGGTTGTGGGCTGCAGGAGTTGGCGGACAATTATGGCGCACAACCGGTGATGTAAGAGATTCCTGGAAAAGTATGATGCATAATTATGATATCAATGTAAATCTTTCAGATTATGCCGGTCCGGGGCATTGGAATGATCCGGATATGCTGGTTGTTGGTTTGCGCGGAAGCAAAGGGCCGGCGGGCGATTTGGGAGGAACCGGCTGCAATGATATTGAATATCAAACCAACATGAGTCTGTGGGCTATGATGGCATCGCCGCTTATCGCTACAAATGATGTAAGAAATATGAATTCAGAAACGCAACGAATTCTTCTGAATGACGAAGTGATTGCTGTAGATCAGGATACTCTTGGCAAACAAGCAGTATTAAAAATTAAAAATGATGTTTGGAATATTTTGGTAAAACCTTTATCAAATGGAGATTATGCAATTGCCATTTTGAATAGAAGCAATGCTTCACAAACAACGACAATAAATTTTAGTGATTTAGGTTTAGGTGGAAAATATGAGATCAGGGATTTGTGGCAACATAAAAACCTGGGGAACTCAAAAGACTGGAAAGGAAATGTATTGAGTCATGAAACAAAATTATTGCGTCTGAAAAAGAAATAGGTGACATACTGCGGCTGGTAAACAAACAAATAGCACGCATTTCTATTCTCCGGGAATTTTTATTTTTAAACCGTCATAAGCCAGGTGAATATTTTCAGGCAACTCATTATTTATCTCATCATGCAAGCCTAGCTGATGGCTGATATGCGTGAAATAAGCCGTTGGAATTTTTAATTCCTGCACCAGGTCAGTTGCTTCCTGCAAAGTAAAATGCGAAATGTGTTCTTTTTTCCGCAGCGCATTAACTACCAGAATTTCAGTTCCTTTTATTTTTTCTTTTTCGGAAGTATCGATTCTGTTTGCATCAGTGATGTACGTGAATTTTCCAAAACGAAAACCAAGCACTGGCATTTTTAAATGATAAACCAGAATAGGAATAACGGGAATATCGCCAACGATAAACGGCTTATCAGTAATGGTATGCAAATGAATCTCTGGAATTCCGGAGTATTTTTTTTCTGCGAAAATGTAATGAAATTCTCTGCGCAAACCTTCTTCTGTCAGTTTATTGGCATAAACATCCAGCGGTTTTTTTTGAAAAAAATTATACGCCCTGATATCATCCAGGCCGGCAATGTGGTCTTTATGAGGATGAGTAAAAATCACTGCGTCTAATTTTTTTACTTTCTCACGAAGCATTTGCGTACGAAAATCCGGTGTAGTATCTACAACCAAAGTCGTCTTTTCACTTTGGACTAAAATGCTGCTGCGCAGCCGTTTATCTTTTTCATTTGAGGAAGAACAAACAATACAATCGCAACCGATCATAGGAACACCGCCGCTGGTTCCGGTGCCAAGAAAAGTAATTTGAAGATCAGGATAACTCACCTTTCAAAGCTATAAAATATTTTACGGGAAGAAATAAGAAATAAAAAAGGGATACAGAAAAATCTTATTTTTCTAAATTCTGCGTCTTTAGCATCACCTCATCATACAATTTTTGCGAATCCTGTGTAAGTAGATCGTAATTGATTATTAACGCAGGAATCAGATCCATGAGAGTATTGATTCTTCCTTCCGGAATTAAAAATTTATTCAATACTACTACTTTTTTATCTTCGAGAATGCAATAACCGCTTTGAAAAGAGCCACGTTCATAACGCACGATATAACCGGCTTCTTCCAGGATTCTTTCTAATTTATTTAAAGTACTTTGATTGTATTTCAAAAGAAAATATACATTTATTTACAGCAACAAATTTACAATAAACGTTTTAAAGGCTGCCAACTTTTTGAAAGTTGGCAACCTTTAAAACGTTAATTTTACCCGGATTTAAAACAAAGAAGACTTGTGGCTGATATTATCAATTTATTACCCGAAAATATTGCAAACCAGATAGCGGCGGGCGAAGTAATTCAAAGGCCGGCAAGCGCGGTAAAAGAACTGCTTGAAAACGCTGTGGATGCAGGAGCAACCGAAATAAAACTGTATGTAAACGATGCAGGAAAAGCATTGGTACAGGTGATCGACAACGGCAAAGGAATGAGTGAAACCGATGCCAGGATGAGCTTTGAGCGGCATGCAACCTCAAAAATAAAAAGCATCGACGATCTGTTTCATATTAAAACAATGGGTTTTCGCGGCGAAGCTTTGGCCAGCATTGCAGGTGTGGCACAGGTAGAATTAAAAACTAAAAAAGCAGGAGAATCAGTTGGTACTTATATAGAAATAGAAAACAGCGTTGTAAAATTGCAACAGCCGGTAGCTACCAGTGAAGGAACCAATATTTGCATGAAAAATTTATTTTTCAATGTGCCCGCAAGAAGGAATTTTTTAAAAAGCAACGCTTCAGAATTGCGGCAGATCGTGGATGAGTTTATTCGTGTTGCAATGGCATTCCCTTCCCTGTTTTTTTCGCTTACATCCAATGGCCAGGAAGTGTTTCATTTGGAAAAAGGTTCTTTAAAACAAAGAATTATTCAAATCCTTGGAAATAATTATTCTGCAAAAATTGTAAGCGTAAAAGAAGAAACGGATTACATGAATATTTATGGGTTTGTTGGCAAGCCGGAAACGGCTAAAAAGACGCGTGGAGATCAATATTTTTTTGTGAATAACCGGTTTATTAAAAGCGCTTATCTCAATCATTCGGTAATGAATGCTTTCAGTGAAATGATTGCCAAAGATAGTTTCCCGATGTACACTCTATTTATTGATATCGATCCTTCACGATTGGATATTAATGTACATCCGACCAAGCAGGAAATAAAATTTGAGGACGAAAAAATTATTTACGCTTTTGTACAGTCAGCGGTGAAACACGCGCTGGCGCAGTATTCTGTAACACCTACCCTTGATTTTGACCTGGATGCAACGATTCAACAATCTGAAGCGGTGAGTAAACCTTTTACATCTGACAAAGAATTTTCGGCAACCGGAAGTTCCTTGTTCAACACCTTTACAAAAAAAAACCAGGCGCATTTTATAGAAAGCAAAAGCGATTTAGGAACCTGGGATGATAATTTATTAAAGCAAAATAATTTAGAAAATTCTTCGCTTCAGGATTTAGAAAAAGCTGTTCCGGAACCACAAAGTTTTTATTCATCTCCCTTTAAAAATCCTTTTCAGACAAAAGCTGATAAAAAGCCGACTTCAGACGATTGTATTCAGATTCATAACAGTTTTATTGTAGCACAGAATGAAAATGGATTTATCGTAATTCATCAGCAAAATGCCCACGAACGCATTTTATATGAGCGATTTACCGAAGCGATGAAAGGCAAGCCTATCGCTATTCAGAGAAGTCTGTTCCCTACTGCGATTGAAGTTACTGCTCCGGATTCGGTTTTGCTGAATGACCTTTTGCCGGATTTAAATATCCTGGGTTACCAGGTAGAACCTTTTGGCAATAATTCTTTTGTAATCCAGGGTTCGCCTGCAGATGTTCCGGATGGAAATGAAAAAGATTCTTTGGAAAAAATCCTGGAGCAGTACAAGCATTTTAATATGGATCTGAGTTTTAGTAAAAGAGAAAAACTGTTGCGCTCAATGGCGTGGCAACAATCGATAAAAGCCGGCACTTATTTATCCGAAAAAGAAATGAAAAGCCTGGTAGAAGATTTATTTAATTGTACCATTAATAATACCACACCAACGGGAAAGCCTGTTTTCCTGGAATTTAAAAAAAGCGAACTGGATAAAATGTTTGGTAGATAGCTTTTAATTTGAAGTTCAATATTTGAAATTGAAAGTTCGGGCTCAGCAAATAAAGAAATAAAAAGAATTGTATTCTTTGTTTTTTACAAATAAAATTTTCCTTTGATTTTTAACCCGGCATCCTGGTTATATATTTCTCCATTTGTTTTATCTGATCTACGATTTGAGGTGTTGTTGGTTTTAAAGATTTTACTTTTCTGAAGTATTCTTTTGCTGCCCTGAATTCTCTTTTGTTGATCATGATAGATGAAAGCTGCAGATAAGCAGCAGCTTCATTTTCCTTATCCGGCAGCCCGGCACGAATTGCCTGGCGTATATAGTTTTCAGATTCACGGATGTTTCCTTTTTGCATGGCCAGCATTCCTAATTGAAGTTTATTAGCTCCTTCGGCTTCTTTCATTGGCATTCCAAGACTCAGGCTTTTCTTCATGTGAGCTTCTGCACTGTCAAAATCCTGATTTGCCATTGCCAGATTACCTTTTAAAGTAAAATAAACAGAGCGAACCGGTTTGATCAGTAACCGGGGAAACCAAATGGAATCAATTACTTTTTGTGCACCCACCATGTCGCCGTTTTCCATATAACCCTGTATCAGCCTCATCGGACCAAAGAGAAAATGGCCGACAATTAATATCAAAGCAATTAAATATAAAATAAAGGATTGCCAAAAACCCGCTTCAATATTCACCACAATCCCAAGCAATAAAAAAAATACTCCTAATAAAAGACGATACTTAATAACAAAATTCAAAAACTTCATAATTTTATTTTTAATACAAACTTGTGTATTTATAATAATCCTGTAGGGCGGCAAATGTCCAACTTTTTTCCGGAAGATTTTAAGCTTTTAGCAAAATTTCAAGATTTAAATTCATGCGGAGAATGAGGTTAGCCCAAATCAATTTCTGTATTATCACCAATATTTAACGAGCGCGTTTCGCCGATCACTTCTGTGTCATTTCCAATAAGTGAATCGTCGAGCATTACATCATACAATTTAGAAAATGAACCGATGATGGAATCTTTAATGATTGAGGAATGAATGATGGTACTTTCGCCCATCGCTACATGAGGTCCGATGATTGAATTTTTTATATCGCATCCTTCGGCGATGCTTACAGGAGGAATAAAAATGGTGTTTTCAAAATTATTGGGTTCGGCAATCGTGCCTCCAAATTTTTGAAGTAAAATAGAATTTGATTTTAAAAGAGAT
>DATILZ010000492.1:0-9465 GCA_035475995.1 Hanamia sp.
TAGAAGAAGCTTTAGAAAAAGGAACTATTATTTGTTACCTGTTGAGCGATGCTGCGCAAATCGCGATGTGGCCAACCGTAAAAAAACATTTAACTCCCGGTAAGGCTTTATATTTTTCTCATGGTTTTGGAATCACTTATAATGACCAGACAGGAATTGTTCCTCCAAAAGACGTGGATGTATTTTTGGTAGCACCAAAAGGCTCAGGGACTTCTTTGCGCAGAATGTTTTTACAAGGCCGTGGATTAAACAGCAGCTACGCCATCTTCCAGGATGCAACAGGAAAAGCATTTGACAGAGTAATTTCATTAGGAATTGCAATTGGCTCAGGCTATTTGTTTGAAACAGATTTTAAAAGGGAAGTATTCAGTGACCTCACTGGCGAACGTGGAACTTTGATGGGAGCAATACAGGGAATTTTTGCTGCGCAATTTGAAGTGCTTCGCAAAAATGGCCACTCTCCTTCTGAAGCATTTAATGAAACAGTTGAGGAACTGACACAATCATTAATGCCTTTGGTTGCTGAAAACGGAATGGACTGGATGTACGCCAATTGCTCTACTACAGCACAACGTGGTGCTTTGGACTGGTGGAAAAAATTCCGTGATGCCACATTACCTGTATTTGATGATCTGTACAAAAGCGTAGCAGCAGGAAAAGAAGCAGCACTTTCTATCAACTCAAATTCGCAACCAGATTATCGTGAAAAATTAAATGAAGAATTAAAAGAATTGCGCGAAAGTGAAATGTGGCGTGCAGGCAAAACTGTAAGAAGTCTCCGTCCTGAAAACCAGGAACCGGCATAATAATAAAATCATTAAAGGTTGCCGGTTTTTTAAAAACTGGCAACCTTTAAAAATAGAATTAAATGAATATCACAATGAACACAAATGGAAAATCTGAAAATTATTTTCCTGTTTTCGATGGGCTTGGAGTAGCTGATGCTGAAGAGCGATTGAGAAAGATCGTAAATCGCACTCCACTTACATTAAACAGAAATTTATCTGCAAAATATCAGTGCAATATTTTTCTGAAAAGAGAAGATCTGCAGGTGGTGCGCTCTTATAAATTACGCGGCGCTTATAACATGCTAAGCACCTTACCAGCCGAACAATTAAAACAAGGTGTAGTGTGCGCCAGCGCTGGAAATCATGCGCAGGGTTTTGCTTATTCCTGCAAAAAATTAGGCTGCCATGGAGTAGTTTTTATGCCTGTTATTACTCCAAAACAAAAAGTAAAACAGACAAAAATGTTTGGCGAAAATTTTGTCGAAATACAATTGGTTGGAGATTCCTTTGAAGAGTGTGCGGAAGCGGCTTTGAAATTTACTAAGGAACATAATATGACTTTTATTCCACCTTATGATAACTATAAAATTATTGAAGGGCAGGCAACTGTTGGGTTAGAAATCTTAGAAGATTTGACTCATGTGGATTATTTATTTGTACCCGTTGGTGGTGGCGGATTAGCATCCGGAGTAGGTTCTTATTTTAAAACATTTTCTCCTTCAACAAAAATTATCGGAGTGGAACCTGAGGGAGCTCCATCCATGTCGGAAGCGTTTAAAGAAGGCCATCCTGTTACGTTGCATGATATTGAACACTTTGTTGATGGCGCTTCTGTTAGCCGTGCCGGAGATATTACTTATTCTGTTTGTAAGGATGTTTTGAATGAAATGCATTTGATTGCTGAAGGAAAAGTTTGTACGACAATCCTTCAATTGTATAATGAAGATGCGATAGTCGTTGAACCTGCAGGAGCGTTGTCTATTGCAGTTTTGGATGATTATGCGGAAGATATAAAAGGTAAAAATGTTGTGTGTGTAATCAGTGGTGGAAATAATGATATTGACAGAATGCAGGAAATTAAAGAAAGGTCTTTGCAATATGAAGGTTTGAAACATTATTTCCTAATTCGCTTTGCACAAAGGCCGGGCGCATTAAAAGAATTTGTAAATGAAGTGCTGGGGCCAAACGATGATATCACCCGTTTTGAATACATTCAAAAGAATAATAAAGAAGCAGGACCCGCATTGGTTGGAATTGAATTAGGCGACAAAAAAGATTACAACGCGTTGAAAAGGAATCTTGATTTTTATAAAATAAATTATACGGAATTAAAAAAAGATGATAATGCTTTTGGGTATCTGGTGTAAACAGAAAGTACCTGGTTTTCAGCTTTTAAAGCATCCTACGATTTGCAATCTTTGATGAGAATATTTTCGTTTGTGATTTACCTTATCCAGGTAAATGAGAATGTTCAGCTATTTCTCGGTTTACTGTAAATTTATTTTAATAAATGACTTTCAATCGTTGCATCGTTCCATCAGGCTTTTTTATTTCAAGATGATAGATTCCATGAGCGATATTCCTTTTCAAAGGAAGAGTTTGAAAATCATTACCTCCTGAAAAATTTATTTCTTTTGATACCATTAGTTGTCCTGATGAATTGATTAATCGCAATTGATAATTTCCGGCTGGCTGGCTTGTTAATAGAAGATTGATATTTTCTCCGCGAATTGGATTCGGAAAAACTTTTATTTCACTGCAAAATTCAGGCATTGATACTTTTACAATATCACTATATTCAATATTTCCATCTATTTTATTTACTCTGATCCGATAATAATTATCCCCATTTGCCGGTTGCTTATCAATCTGATTGTATATACCAGTATAATTTGAAGCCGAAATAATTTCCAACAAGGCGAAATTAATTCCATCGATGGAGTGTTCTGCCAGATACTCTTTAATCTCCGTCTCATTGTTAATCTTCCATTCCAAAAAAACCTTTGCATTCTTTTGAAATCCTTGTAAAGAAATTTCAAGGGGAATCAGCAGTGGTTTGAAGATCAATAAAAAACGGTTGGGTATAAAAGAACCTGCATCCGATGTTATCAAAAAATCAATAGCAGAAGTGTCTTTTAACTTAACCGGCGTTTCAGTTTTTAAATATTGATCAAGCAAATATGCCTCAAAGCCCTTTTGCATTTTTTCTGCTATAAAAAGTAGCCTATAAGATTTTTTTGATAAATTTTCTATGTTATAAAAAATCGTATCAGTACCTTTTATTTCACTACGTGCTTCCACTATTAATTTTTTTTCATTTCTCCCAATTCCAAAATTTTCATTGCTGTTGCTTATTTTCACGGCATCGTCTGCATCTATTTTGTCTGAGAAACTTTTATCAAACGCAACGGCATTTCCATCAACCACAACATTGTTTTCTGCAATTAATTTTGCAAATAAAATTGATCGCGTTTCACTTGCAGAAGAGGATTCTCTATTGACCAAACGGTGTGCATCTCGTATTTTACAATCTTCTGAGAAGTTTACGGAGCCTTCATTTGTCGAAAAATTAGAAACAAAGAAAGCCTGTCCTGATTGAATGTTTCTAAAATCGGATGTGCTATTGTAAATGGAAGAGCCACCCGGAACCGCTTTATATCCTACAATTGGTGAAATGGTTTGATAACCGCCAAATCCATGACTTCCATAATATTCCGGATCCCAAACTCTGAAGGAATTTTCAATCTGTGCAGAACGAATGATCTTTGAGAAATCAATGGCTGAAGCATACGGATTACCGACGCTCTGGAATTTTCCGGCTGCGACAACGCTTGTTGGGGGTAGATGTTGTGGACTGTATAATTTTCCTTTTGTGCGCAAAATAGTTGGTGTAGGCGGAGAATTTAAAGTGCTTGAGTTTCTGTCGCCGCGCACAAAAATCATATATCCTTTTTCTTTTTCAACGTTCGTGTGTGTTGAGATGATCCCAATCCAGTTACTACTTACGGCATCAAAATATTTCATGGAAGGAGAAAAGGAAACGTCATCAAAGCCTTTGCCAATACCGGCTGCATCGGTGATCCACGTACCATAACCTGAAATATTTTTATTTCCTTTTTCCTGCCAGGTATTATAAACAGTTTCACCAAATGCTGGTGTAGAAACAAGTTGCCAGGACTTACCATGACCACCATTTGTGTTTGTATTAATATATCTTTCAATAATAAAAAGTCCGGTAAAGTAGTTGATAACTGCGTTTACAGGTAACCATGAGACAGAAGCAGTTTGGTATTTATTGCTCAATAATGTGATGTCAGCGTTTAAATTTATTTTTGAATTATCTGCTAAAAAAAGTTCTTTATAAACTGATAAACTATCATTAATGTTTAACCCGTTAGTGTTTTCATTTTTCAGAATATTAAAGATCACTTGTGGCGCTGCCGAAGTGTATGTTTGTGCTGTATTTCCATTAAAAATCACTGTACCATTATTATGTAGAAAAGTTGATGTTCCTTTTTTAGAAAAATTTCCCTGAATAAATAAATTATCAATTGGAGCAGTTTTATTTCCTGTACCAGAAAGAATCAAATTTTGATAAATAAGATTATTGGCGTTTGTGATGGGTTGGTCTCCACTTGATAATGGCGGGCTTGCCCTTGAATATTCAACAGTACTGTTTGGCTGCAGAATGATATTTTCAATATCCGCGTTTATAGAAGAATTGGAGTTAGGAAAAGTAATAGTAAATCCATGAAAGCCTTTGGTATTACCACATTTAAAAGTTCCGCCATTTTCTACAGTTACAGTCTGAATTCCAACAGGGCCGGCAATTGTATTATCATTGATCGTAAATATAGCGCCATTTTTTACAGTAAAAGTCCCTCCACTCTTGAGGATAATATTACCGTTGGAGTTATTTACATTAGTACCAGTAACTTCAATATTTTGATAGGTTTGATTACGAATTGCTTGAGAAGTAGCACCAGAACAACTAAATTCAATTACTCCGCCTTGTAGATCATAAATGCCACCAATTGGCGGATTAGTGCCCACTGCAGACACAATCAATCTGCTGTTATCTTTCATAGTAAGATTCGTATTGTCATCACCAATATTGGTTCCATTAATATTTCCGGAACAATCAAAAACGGCATTGTCTTGTATGGTAATTGTTCCAAACGGTTTAAACGGGCCTTTTGGTGTTTTTGTTCCGCTTCCGGAAAAAACTAAATTTTTAAAGTCCGTTCTTGTATTTAAATTTTGGGGTCCATTCGCATATAACTCAATCGTAGAACTAGGATTAAGTGTAATATTTGCTGCGGCAGGAGTAATGGAAGAACTGGTACCAGAAAATCCACCAGGATCCGCAGTTTTATACCTTCCATTAACAATTATGGAACCCGAGTTTGATATACTTATCGTAGTAACGTCTAAGATTCCATTGATAATTAAATTTCCTGGGTTTGCAACATTTTTCCCTTCCACGATTACTGTAGCTGTTGCTGGAATATTCGTAATTTGAGGTGACAAATCTATTACAGCAGCTAAAATCAATTTTAAAGGAGCTCCTGTTAAAATTACTTCTGATCCAGTTAACTTGATTTTACCTGCATTCAATTGGGTAAGAGTAACCGTTCCTCTAATTCCATTCCTGAAGGTTTTATGTCCAGCCCCCGTAAAAGTTATATCTGTATCTAATTCCAATAAGCCATTTAAAAAGAAGTCATTACTAGCAGGAATTACTCCATTCACTTTTGAAATTCTAAAAACCGGGATCTCATTTTCCAAAGCATTTGGGAAATAAGTAAGTGCTGCAATAACAAAAACATTGTTATCATTAAATTCAAAAACAGAACCGTCATTCCATTTATTAACAGTAGATGTAGCAAACGTTTCATACCCCTTTCCCATAGAGGAAATTCCGTTGCCAATGGTGATTTTTCCACCTTTTGAAATATTGATATTTGCATCCGTAGATTGATTTAGCGATGTGGTATAATTAGCAGTAGTTAGTATTTTTAAAATGCCATTTTCAGAAATTAAAAGATCATCTCCTTCCCCATCATTGATGTTCAAAATACCACCGTTTTGTAATTCTAAAATTCCTGCAACTGTTGTCTGATCAAAAGAAACAGGAGTAGAAACTTTTACCGTATGACCTGCTTTAACTAAGATATTTTCCACATCTTTTGTCGGCGGTTTCGTTGCTGCATTCCAGGAGATATTATCAGGAGAAGATTGCCATGTTGAGGGCGATGACCAATCTCCATTTTGACGGCTTTGGAAATAAGTTTCGGCACCGGTAACTGCTGTAACCGATCCTCCAATCTGAAATCCATTTGATGTAGGTGATGCAGAATAAAATCCCCACCCGCCCGTTGATGTTTGTCCACTTGCATAATAACGAATGGTAACTGTAATTCCCGAAGGAACATTTTGCAAAGCTGAAATACCACTCAACTTAATTTGAGATAAAGCTTTGGGTTGTCCAATTATAATTGAAGGAGAACCAATCAGAGTAAAATTTATTCCATCTAAACTATAAGCAAACTGATTTGAAACGCCGGGAGAAGCGGCAAAAGTAGCTGTACCTGTAAAATTTGCATCAATAGTAGATAATGAAATTTGGAATCCGCTTTTTGCCGATAGTTCGATTTGAAAATAATCGGTATTATTAATGGAAATTCCGTCATTTCTAAAACTTTGGGTTCTATAGCTATCGCCACCAACAGAAGCAGGAGCATCTGGTCCTCTTGTTAAATCAACCGGAGAAACTAAATTTGGATCAAAAACAGATGCAGTTTTAGTTAGAACAATATTATCTCCCCAAAAATTCCACCCGGCAATAACTTGGGCTTCCGCAGCATTTACAGTTAAGCAAGAACCTATCACAAATATTATGTGATTCAGAAAGTTTTTTGAAGGATTATTACTAAAATAGTTTTGAAAAATGCTATCACTTTTAAAAAAATTCCCCATACAAAAAGATTTAATTTTTGATAAATAGAAAAAGAAAAAAGAATGGGATTTTATAAAGCTTTCGCAGGGAACGTATTTATGAAAAGCACGTTAGAGCATCGAATTAAATACAATTATACAATTATATTTTAATAAAAAATAAAAATCCGGATTTAATTTTTACAAAGATTTTTTTCGTTGAAACCAATAGTAGAATGGAATGCC
Organism: Hanamia sp.; assembly: GCA_035475995.1. Classification (GTDB taxonomy): domain Bacteria; phylum Bacteroidota; class Bacteroidia; order Chitinophagales; family Chitinophagaceae; genus Ginsengibacter. The sequence goes on from DATILZ010000492.1 coordinate 6,972, forward strand.
CAGAAGTATCAATACAAGGCCAATACCTGCTTCGCGTGGACGGGCAATAATTGTATTACCAATTAGAAAAACACAAAAAATGATAAAGATTGCAGGCACGATTGGATAACCCCAAACTCTGTAAGGGCGCGGTGCATCCGGCATTTTCTTTCTTAAAATAAAAACGCCTAAAGCTGTGGCGCCATAAAAAATAAATGCAGCAAAAATGAGCATATCGGTTAGCTGATCAAAAGTACCGGACAAAACCAAAATACTTGCCCAAACGCCCTGGTACCATAAAGCATTTCCAGGAACTTTTGAAGAATTTACTTTAGCCATTTTGTGAAAAAATAATCCTTCTTTTGCCATCGCAAAAGAAGTGCGCGCATTGCTCAAAATAGTCGCGTGCGTACATCCTAAAGTGGATAATAAAATTAAAATAGAAATAAAAATTACACCGCCTTCATTCCAAAAAACTTTTACAGCTTCTACCGCTGCAATTGAATTGCCCGCTGCATTTATTTGTTCTAAAGATGCAACCGGAAGTAAAGCCAGGTAAGCAACATTTGTCAAAACATACAATACGATTACAATCAATAATCCAAAAGCAATGCTCAATGGAACATTGCGATGTGGATTTTTAATTTCACCACCTAAAAAACCAACCGAATTCCAGCCTTCATACGCCCAGAATGCGGCAAGCATGGCTGTAAAAATTGCACTAACAGTTACAGTTTGTGAGTTAGTCGTTGCCATTGAAAATGATGACGAAATATTGGCTTCCGGGCTACTTCCACCAAAAAAAACAATTGTAAGAATTCCAGCCAAAACGAGTAATAACAAAAAAGTACTTAAGCCAGCGCCAAGTCTTAGTCCCCTGCTGTTTATCCATGTTAAAATAACAATTAATAAAATCGCAACAAGCTTTACATTAAATCCTTCAAAAGGATAAAAAATACCGGCAATGTGAAAATCTTTTAAAGAAGAAAATATCGCGGGAATATGAATAATACTGTTCAATGATTGGGCAAAAACATAAGCAATAGATGCAATGGCGGCAGATTTTATTGCTGCAAAATTTGACCAGCCGTAAAGGAATGAAAAAAAACGGTTGTAAATCTTTTTGTAATAAACATATTCGCCGCCTGTATCTGCGAGCATACTTGCAATTTCGGCATTGCTCAATGCACCAAACATCGTAATGATCCCGCCAAGAACCCAGCAAATAATTATCCATCCTGATGAGTGCAATTCAGCGGCCATCGGCGCTACCTTTTTATAAATTCCCGAACCGATGATATTTCCGATTACCATTACTATTGCCAAACGCAAACCAAGTGTGCGGTTAAGTTGTGAAGATGGGTTCATGTTTTTAGTTGTGGTAATCGTTTTTTAAAATTTATTAAGTTTTAAAAATAACGATCTTAATTAACTATCCAAATTTTTTACAGAAAAGAAAACAGAAATTCCCATTATTGTTTTACTGAAAAACAAAAAATAGAATTAAATACAAATCAGCAAATGAATGAAGTGTGATTTGTATGTTTTAAAATGACTTAAAATCTGTTATTCCCTCAATCCCCATTGATCTTTTAATTTAATCAGATCTGCTTCAGGCAAGCGGCTTTTATCATAATGCCCCTGTTGATTTTTTTGCCTGAATGCTTCATACAAGGTAACAGCACAGGCTACAGAAATATTCAGCGATTTGATAATGCCGACCTGTGGAATTATAAAATCACCATCAGCATATTTTCTGATCTCATCACTTACACCAAATGTTTCGTTTCCAAAAATGAGCGCAACAGATTCTGTGAAATTCACTTTATACATATCCTCAGAATTTTCACCAAGATGGGAAGCATACACTTTCTGATACTTTTTTCTGATTTCTTCAAAGCATTCTTCAAGGTCTGTAAACTGATGAATCGTTAACCATTCGGCTGCTGTCGAAGAACTTTTATTGCCCCATTTTTTATGAGGAGGAATGCGGTTATTTAAAATATAAATATTCTGGATCCCAACAGCATCAGCGGTTCGCATTACTGCAGAAATATTATGCGGATCAAAAACATTTTCTAAAACAATGGTAATATCTGGCTGGCGGCGATTGATAACAGAGGTGAGGCGATTGAAACGTTGTTCGGTCATAATGTGTTTTAGATTAGCCGGATATTTTTATACCCAAAATAATATTTACCCTCCAAATTTACAATTCAATAAATTAAAGTAAATTTGTGATTCATTAAATTTTATGGTTACTTTAAACGATACTTTAGATTCCATTATGCAACTTGATTCTTCATCAAGAGAAATGTTGCTTGAAATATTGGAAAAACGTCAGATTGAAGAAAGACGGAAAGAAATCGCTAAAAATGCTGAAGAAGCCAAAGCTGACTTTAAATCTAAAAAGATTAAAGCCACAACTGCTGCAAATGTTATTTCTATTCTAAATACTCTTTAAATTAGATGAATAAGAGACAACTTGTACTCTCTAAGTCATTCCTGAAAGCTT